>NZ_CP018800.1:2220000-2301665 GCF_002795825.1 Mariprofundus ferrinatatus
CAAACTCATCGCCGCCCATACGGATCAGCGGGTCATTAGAGCGCACATACTGGCGCATCGCCTTGCTGACCATGCCCAGCACCCTATCGCCGGCATCATCGCCCAGGCGTTCATTGAGCGACTTAAACCGATCCACATCGGCATAAATACACGCCACCTCCGTTTCACTGCCAAACCACTGCGATAGCGGCTGATGGCTGTGAGGCTGCAGAAAGCGGCGATTCTGGCTGCCGGTCAAAGTATCGGTAACCGACAGGCGGGCAAGGTGCTCACGTGCTGCAGCATGCTCGAGAGTAAGACCGACCACCTGCGCCAAGTGCTGCAGAAAATCACTGCTTTGATCGGGCGCGAAACGGTCACGGTCGATCGACCCTACCCCCAGCACGCCGAAAGGATTGTCGAGGTCACCCAGTGTTAGCAGTGCAATCGAACCGAGATGGCGATCTTGTGAATCGAGCCAGTCGAACTCATGTTCCGGGGAGAGTTGCATCAGCCATGCCTGCTTACGTGAAATGCCCATCTGCCTTATCTCATCATTCTCAACCCAGACCAGATCGCGTTCCGAGAGTGCATCGAGCTTATGGCCACCTATAAAGCTGGAGCGGTCGAGCCAGAAGCGGACAAAGTCGAGTTCAAAATTGGAACGCAGGCCACGCAGCAGGGTGAAACAGAGATCTTCGGGGTCGGTGGACTTTAGCACCTGTGACTCAAGATCAAACATTCGTGAAAACAGCCGCTCGTTCTGACGCAGACGCTGCATCACCTCGGCGACATACCCCTTAAGCTCCCTGTTCTCATCGGCCATCTGCTGAAAGCGGCGGTCCGAGAGGCTCTCCACCTTGGAGGCTTTCTCTTCCTTGCTCATCAATTATCTCCTCCCTCTTCCGTACCTGGCGGCTGAACCATGATCAGCTCCAACCTATAAATTCGGCTCCATACAGATATCGTAATTAGGCTGAAGCGATGAACAAGTTCTATTTGCCCTGCTCCTCAGGCTTGCCTCCATTTCCGGCGGGCAGCGTGCCTCCGGAAAGAACCAGCTTCATCCCCTCTTCGACACTCATGTCGAGATAGACAATCTGCACAGGATCGACAAACAGCAGCCAGCCGGTCGTGGGGACAGGTGTAGAGGGGACAAAGACAGACACCCGTGTTTCACTGGCCCCATGAATCGCGACTGCGGTCTCACCGGTGACAAAGCCTATCACCATGGTTGCCTTGTCAGGGAATGGTACCATGACCACCTTCTGAAATGCGCTCGAGCTATCGCTCAAAGTCGCTTCAAGCAGCTGGCGGGTTGCCTTGTATATCGATCGCACCAGCGGGATACGCCCCATAATTCGATCCACAAGGCGCATCAGGTGGTGCCCGATAAAGTGAGTGGTCAGCATGCCGATGGTGATAATGAAAAGCAGGGCCAGAATAATACCCAGACCCGGGATATCGATGCCGATCAGCGTCTCAGGGGCATATCCTGCCGGCAGCAGCGAAAGCGCATCATCAGAGAGTTCGATCAACCAGTTGATCAATGCAACCGTAACCAGCAGTGGCGCCAGGGCAACGACACCTGCCAGCAGATATTTACGTAACGAAGCCACTACAGCAGCACCTCAGGTTTGATTTTCGCCTGATGCACAGGCTTGCTCTCATGTAGCAGCTGATTCACCGATGATGCTGACTCCATCAGCTCTGTTCCCAGCTGTTCTTCAAGAAAGGTGATTGTGCTTCGGTATGGGTGGGCAATCACGATGCACTGCTTCTCCTGCTCCAGGCAGCGCTCTGCCTTTTGCCATGCACGCTGCATCGCTTCGGGACTTTTATCATGGTCTAGAAATATGCGTCTGCTGGCCCAGGCCACTCCGGCCAGTTCGGCGGCCTCCGCTGCAACACTTCTGTTGCTGGTTACAGAATCGACAAAAAACAGCCCCTGCTCCCTGCACACCTCCATAACCCAGCGCATCGGCTCTATCAGCTCGGTCAGGTGGGAGCCCATATGGTTATTAACCCCCTGGACGTAGGGAACCGCAGTCAGGCCGCGAAGAAAAGTCTGGCGCAACTCACTCCTGTCCATTTTCTCATTCAGGAAATAGGGCGTCATCCTGTTCCGGTACTTCTCCGATGTCGGCTCCATCGGCAGGTGCAGCATCACCAGCTGTCCCATTGCATGTGCCATCTCTGCCGAATCATGTGCGAATGGCGCATCAGGGATAATCGAAATAGCCACAGGCATGGGGAGTGCCAGAATCCGCCTGAGTGCAGCCAGATCATATCCGACATCATCCATAATCAGAGCCAGACCCGACTCAGGATGCTGCAAACCGGGCTCCATGTTTAACAGTGCATCCCTCTCCGGTTCGGGGAGGGAGGGTGCGACGGCCTTAACCGTAGCATCAGGCACCTCAACCCGCTTTTGGGACGCAGTCCCCTGCAGAGACACCACAACAAGAAGCAGGCTCAAAACAATCAGGAACAGCAGCGCCAGCCATTGCGGCTGCATTTTTTTATGGCTCATGATCCTCTCACACTTCCTGTACGATACCCGGCATTAAGCGGGCTTATCATCCACGAAGCGCATGCAGACCTCGGAGAAGATCCAGCGCACGCTGCAGCTGGGCATCAAGCTCAAGTCGCTCCTTCATTTTGTCGCTCGGACCGTCTCCGGCAACCTCTTTTACCGTTTTCTTGGACTTGCCGTTGCCATTCTCAAGATGCCCCTTCAGATCACGTTCAGTTACCCTGGGAATGAGACCATTGCTCTGCTCGTCCTTCTTCAATACCACCTGCTCAACCAGAATATCGGGGTCGATACCGGTCGCCTGAATGGAGCGGCCACTCGGGGTAAAGTAGAGCGCCGTGGTCACCTTAATTGCAGTACCGTCATTGAGCGGAACGACTGACTGCACCGACCCTTTACCAAAGCTCTTGGTTCCCATCACAATTGCGCGGTGATGATCCTGAAGGGCGCCACCGACGATCTCGGATGCCGATGCAGAACCATTGTTCATCAGCACCACCATGGGCAAGCCATTGAGGATATCGCCCGGCTCCGCATCGAATGAGAGGTTGTTACCCGCCCGCGACTTGGTGCTAACAATATTGCCCTTTTCCAGGAACAGGTCGGAAACTGCCACCGCCTGGTTAAGCAAGCCGCCCGGATTATTGCGAAGATCAAGTACGGCACCGGAAAGTTTGCCACCGGCACGTTTCTTCAACTCCCTGATCTGCTTGGAGAGCAGGGTTACCGTCGGCTGCTGGAACTGGGTAATACGCAGGTAGGCATAACCGGGCGCCAGCATATCGCCCTTTACCGACTCCACTTTGATAATGGCGCGGGTAATCTTCACCTCGAGTGAAATGTTTTCACTTTCACGGTAAATCGTCAGCACGGTGCTGGTACCGGGTTTGCCACGCATCCTCTTCACCCCTTCCATCAGGGACATATCACGTGTCAGTTCATCATCGATCTTGATAATCAGGTCACCTGCTTTGACGCCTGCACGATCTGCCGGGGTATCCTCAATCGGTGCAATAATTCGGATGCCGCCCTCGGCAGCCTGAATCTCGATGCCAAGGCCTCCGAATTCGCCCTTGGTATCCACATTCATCTGCTTGTACATCTCTTTATCAAGATAGGTGGAGTGTGGATCCAGGCTGGAGAGCATGCCTGAGAGCGCACCCTCGATCAGCTTTTCATCGCTGACCTCCTCGACATAAGCCTGGCGCACCATCTCCATCACCTGTGAAAATTTCTGCAGCTGTTGATAATCGGTGGCGGCATTGGCTTGACGGTGACCCGTTCCGGGCTCCCACGCCATAATACCCGCGCCCAGCAGAGCGAGAGCGCCTGTACCTAATAAAACTCGACGAAACTTCAAAGACATACCTTTCTCCAACACTCCGGCAGCCGCAACTGCCTTGTCATCATGTTTCTGCGCCACATGCTGCGTGAAGCAGCAGCATGCCAGCGCATCAGCGCCGACACCAGCCTTTCGGGTTTACGGCTTTCCCGCGATCCCTTATTTCAAAATAGACCGCAACGCTGTTGATCCAGCCCGTGCTCCCCGCCTCGGCAATCGTCTCATTCTCTTCCACCCAGTCTCCCAACTGCTTGTAGAGCACATCATTATGGGCATAAACCCCGAGGATACCGTCGCCGTAGTCAATAATCGTCATCAGTCCGAATCCACCAAACCAGTCGGCATAACGCACCTGTCCGGATGCCATGGCCTTCACTCCATGCGCACTCGAATTCGGCCTGAGCTGAACGCCCTGCAATTCTGGCATCGAGGGGCTGGGACGAGAGCCAAAGCTTGCAACGATCTTGCCTGTAACAGGCCACTTCAAATGCCCCTTACGCTTGCGAATCTTCTGCTCTAAAGCGGACTTATCCGTGGCAAGCAGCCCTTCACTCATGTTATCGAGCAGCCTGAGCAACGCCTTCTCCTCGCGCGCCAGCTGCTGGTCACGCTTTTTCTTGGAGACAACATCACCGCGTATCCGATCAAGCATGGCACGTTTATCGTGCACCCTTCCGGCAAGCTCCTGCTCACTTTTCTGCTTCTCCCTGCGTAAAGCATCAAGCCGCTCACGCTCCTCCAGCAGCTCGACCTCAACGCGCTCCAGATCCTGCACAGATTGAAGGTATGCAAGGCGATCCTGCTCCTGAGAATTCATAACCCGGTTCAACAGATATCTGCGGTGTGGAATATCACTGACCGGCACGCCGGTAAAGATACCCATCCACTCAGATGCACGACTACTGCGCTGCCATGCTGCAGCACTCTCATCTAGCATCTGTTTCTTCAGCTGTTTGATTCGTGACTGCAGCTGATCCCGCTCCCGATTCAGCCTGGCCAGACGTATGTCCGCCTCTTTTACCTGCTTTCTTGCTGCGCCGGTTGCCTTGCGTGCAGAGATCAGGCCTGAGTCGAGCTTGCGAAGTTCACGCCCGATATCGCCCATCTGTCCTTCAAGTTGGCTGCGCACCTTGGCCAGGCGCTGTCGTTCAGCCTTGATTTTTTCAATTTTCCCCTGGGTGTCCGTCTCTGCAGCAACTATCCCTGGCAGACCCCACGACAGCATGAGCAGCAGCAAAAGAGAAGAGATATACCGCAAAAGAGTGCTCATACGCGATGATAAGGGTGTCCCTGAATAATGGTAAATGCCCGATAGAGCTGCTCCAGCACCACCGCCCGCACCAGCTGGTGCGGCAGGGTAAGCCTGGAGAGGCTCCAGCATGCACCAGCAGCTCTGCGCACCTCATCGGCAACACCGTCAGCACCGCCAATCACAAAATCCAGCTGAGCATCACCCGCCAGCGAGCCCAGATGCCCCGCCCACTGTTTACTGCCGTTGAGCAGGCCTCGCTCATCGAACAGCACAAAGCCGCTGCCGGCGTGCTTGAGGATCTGCTTGGCCTCCTCCTGTTTACGCTGGGAGACCTGTTTGCCCCGGCCTTCAGGCAACTCGATGACCTGACAGGCTGCAAACGGTTTAAGGCGTTCAAGAAAGCGCGCCTCGAACTCGGAGAGTTCGCGCGATCCACGCCCAATCACCAGCAGCCTGAGCTTCACGATGCGCTGTCCGACTCCTTATGGGGCACACGCCAGAGCCGCTCGAGCTGGAAACTCTCGCGAACCTCGGGAAGGAAGAGGTGAACCACAATGTCGCCCAGATCAACCAGCAACCACTCCATCGCCTCCAGCCCCTCTACCTTGGCAGCGAGCCCGTACTGATGCGCCACCTCAGACACCGACTGAGAGAGCGCTTTGATCTGGCGATCAGAACGGCCACTTGCGACGATGAAGCGATCGGTAAAATCGCACCTGCCGTGAACGTCAATCACCAGCACATCCTGTGCCTTCTTATCCTCAAGCGCCTCAACCAGTGCTTCGGTCATCTGCTCGAATCTTTCACTATCTTTAACTGCTACCTGTGTCACATCTTCTCCTTATAGGGATTCCTTTACCTGTCCGGGGGAACCCTGTAACTCATCTCAATCCTGCTTCTCACCTGCTCAGGCACCCTTCCGAGAAGCGATATTCCCTGCCTCGCATCACTGCGCAACATGGTGGCCGATATATCCGGCAGCGCTACCGGCAGATAACACCAGTGGCCTGGAGCATTGCGTTCCTGCCACTGCCGTACGTCAACTTGCTGCCAACCTGCATGATCTGGAAGCGCTTCCACATCAAGCCCGGTTCGGGCAAATACGGCGATATTGCAGAGCTCAAGGTGCGCCGGATATTCGCGCCAGCTTTCGAGACCCGCCCATGCATCGGCACCCAGCATCAGCCATGGCACAGTGCCGGGGTAACGCTGCTGAAAATCACGCAGGGTTTCCACCGCTGCAACGGGCCTGCCCAGCCTCACTTCCCAGTCAAACACCTGCACTTCCGGCCTGCTTTTATAAATCTCCTGCAACCAGCCAAGGCGTTTTGCACCATCGGCAAAGCCCGACAACTCTCGGTGCACGGGCTCTGCAGGTATCACCCACACCTCATCAAGCCCCATCACATTCAGGCCCGCCTCAACAAGTGCCACGTGGCCGTTGTGCGGGGGATCAAACGTTCCGCCAAACAACCCGATATGCCTGAGAACAGCATCTGAATTCATCCTGTCTCCCCGGACAATTGAGAGATTGTCAGAGTTTTATTCTGCAGCAAGGCAGGAGGCGAACAGAGCCATAGCGTACTGGCGATACGCGAGGATTCGAACACAGCCATAATGCCGCTACAGGACAATAGATGGGTGACCGCTTCTATCCTCGAATCTCGCCGTGGCCGAGCACGATCCATTTCTGTGTTGTCAGCCCTTCAAGGCCAACGGGGCCACGAACATGCAGGCGATCCGTCGAGATCCCGATCTCAGCGCCCAGTCCGTACTCAAAGCCGTCGGCAAAACGGGTGCTCGCGTTCCACATCACCGAAGAGGAGTCGACCTCCCGCAGAAAGCGATTGCCCGCCTCGTACTCCTCGGTCACGATCGTTTCGGTATGGCCTGATCCATATGCGTCGATGTGGTCCATGGCCATATCCAGCGAGTCGACAATGCGTACCGAAAGTACCGGGGCAAGATACTCTGTGGCCCAGTCCGCATCGCTGGCCTCTTTCACACCCATGCCGGCGCAGCGGGCTATCGTCTGTTCACAGCCTCGCACCTCAACACCCTTGTCGAGCATGGCCTGTATCAGCGACTGCACCGCATCTGTGGCAACATCCCGATGGATCAGCAATGTTTCCATCGCATTGCAAACGCCATAGCGGTGCGTTTTGGCGTTCAACGCGATATTTCGTGCCATTTCCGTATTTGCTGCGGCATCAATATAAACATGACAGATGCCGTCCAGATGCTTAATGACGGGCACGCGCGACTCGGCAGAGACACGCTCGATCAGTGATTTGCCGCCGCGTGGAATAATCACATCGACATAGCTATCGCTTCTCAGCAGAGCCCCGACAAGTGCACGGTCGGTCGAATCGACAAGCTGCACAGCATTCTGAGACAGTCCCTTGTCCACGAGTGCGCGGCGCAGACAGGCGGCAATAGCACGGTTGGAGTGAATCGCTTCCGATCCCCCGCGTAGAATCGCTGCATTGCCCGATTTCAGACAGAGGCCCGCAGCATCGGCAGTGACATTGGGGCGAGACTCGAAAATAATACCGATCACGCCCAGTGGCACCCGCATATGACCAACCTGAATACCGGAGGGGCGATAACGCAGATTGTCGATCGCACCAACCGGATCAGGCAACGCTGCAATCTGCTCCAGCCCTTCAGCCATCGCCTCTACGCGGTCGCCATTTAGCATCAGACGATCCTTCATTGCGCTATCCAGGCCGTTCTCATCCGCTGCTTTCATATCGAGTGCATTGGCGGCAAGAATTTCGTTCATCTCCCGGCGCATCACGGCCGCCGCAAGAAGCAGTGCCTCATCTTTGGAGCGGGTATTCGCCATTCGCATCGCCTTGGCTGCATCCTTTGCCTGCCTGCCCAGCTTGTTCATGATCGATTGTGCATCAGTTTCCATTCTATTCTCCCACAAAAGGCATTCTGACTGGTGCGCACCGGCACCTATTCAGCTCGCTCCAACTCCTCTCTGCTTAACACCAGGTTATCGCGATGAATCACCGATGAAAAATCCCGGAATCCAAGTATGGATTCGATCTCGCTGCTGCAGTGACCCATAATCCGGCGCAACTCATCAACGGCGTAATTGCAGAGGCCGCGTGCGATCACCGCACCGTCCGGATCTACAATCTCTACGCAGTCGCCCTTATCGAAAATGCCGTTGATATCTTTCACACCGACCGGAAGGAGACTGCTTCCCTGAGCCACAATCGCCCTGGCCGCACCGGCATCAACATGAATCTCCCCGCGTGGCGAGAGTATCTCCATAATCCAGTGTTTACGGCGGGTTTGTCTGTCCACACCACAAAGAAACAGAGTTCCTTCATCCTCTCCAGCCAGAAGCCGGCTAAGTCTTCCATTCTCCTTACCGCTGATGATGGCTGCTGTAACGCCTCCGGTTGTGGCCACCCGTGCTGCCGAAAGCTTGCTCGCCATTCCGCCTGTGCCGAACGATGATCCGACATCACCAGCCATTGCAGCATGCTCCTCTCCAAGATGGCCGACGACACCCACACGCTGCGCATCAGGATGCGTGGCTGGATTCTTATCATAGAGACCATCAACATCAGTCAGCATGACCAGCAGATCAGCATCAACAACCAGACTGACCAGCGCGCCCAGTGAATCATTGTCCCCGAATTTTATTTCTGCCACGACCACCGTGTCGTTCTCATTAACGATCGGAACGACACCTGCTGAGAAAAGCGTCTCACTGGTATTGCTGGCATTGAGGTATCGGCGACGGTGCCTGAGATCGTCTTTGGTGAGAAGCATCTGGGCGACAGTCCGTTCGTGCCTGGCAAAGGCCCTGCCGTAAGCATCCATTAATTTGGGTTGCCCAATTGCTGCTGCCGCCTGTTTTTCATGCACTGAGAGTGTGCGCTCCAGCCATCCCATCTGCACTCGTCCGAGCGCCACAGCCCCGGAGGTAACAACCACAAGCTGCATGCCCGCGGCGATAAACTCCTCCAGCTCATCAACAAGGTGATCGATCACATCCTGACGAATGCCGTGCTCAGCATCGGCAAGCAGTGAGCTGCCGATTTTCACCACCACCCGTCGGGCACGCTTCAGGTCACTTCTCGAACGAATCATTTATCTCCTCAGCCTCTTCTCTATCCTTCGCTGCCAGCTGCTCACGAAGCTTCAAAACCTGCTCGTATATCCGGTGCAACAGCTGCTGAACCCCTTCGCCGCTTACAGCCGAGATAAAATAGGCCTCAACACCCATCGTCGCAATCTCTTCCTCAATAGCTGCCCGTTCATCATCCAGCAGCGCATCGGATTTATTGAACACAAGTAAACGCGGCTTGCTGGTCAGCGCTTCGCCATAGCCCTCCAACTCACCCTGAATCTCGCTGATCTGTTCGCGAACAGGCTTGCCATCCTCGCATGCAGCATCAACCAGATGCAGCAGAACAGCGGTGCGTTCGATATGTCTCAGAAAGCGGTGCCCCAGCCCCTTGCCTTCGTGCGCTCCTTCAATCAGCCCGGGAATATCGGCAACCACAAAACCATCACCATCATCCATAAACACCTGTCCCAGCATCGGCTTAATAGTGGTGAATGGATAATCAGCAATCTTGGGCCGCGCATTGGAGATGCGGGAAAGAAGCGTGGACTTGCCCGCATTGGGGAGTCCCACAAGACCGACATCGGCCATCAGCTTCAACTCCAGATAGCGGATGCCTTGCTCACCCTCCCTGCCCGGCTGACAGTAGCGCGGTGCCCGGTTGGTGCTGGTGGCGAAACGGGCATTGCCCATGCCGCCATCGCCGCCGCGGGCAACAAAGAACTCCTGACCATCGTGTGCCAGATCGGCAAGAATATGGCCATCCTCATCCTTGACGATGGTGCCTACCGGGACCTGCACAATCACATCATCCCCATACTTGCCGTGACAATCGGATCCCATGCCCTGCTGGCCGTTCTTTGCAACCAGCCGCTTTCGCAAATAGAGCTCCTGCAGGGTGTTTTTGCTGCCTGAGGCCACAAAGATCACATGGCCACCACGTCCGCCGTCGCCTCCATCAGGGCCACCTTTGGCAACATACTTTTCCCGCCGGAATGAACTACATCCCTTGCCGCCATTTCCGGCACGAACCTCGACTTTGACTTCATCAATAAAACGCATGCTGTATTACACCATATTTAACCTGAACCACAAAGATATCGGACAACAACTCCGGCGCATTTGCAGTAAAATTTCTCACAAACAAAAAAGGGGGTGCGACAAGCGCACCCCCCTTTCAACGTTCAGAACCTGCCCTTAGGCAGTGATACGGACAGTCGTACGACCGTTGCTCTTGTAGTACTCGACTTTGCCGTCGGTCAGAGCGAACAGGGTGTAGTCGCGACCACAACCAACATTATCGCCCGGGCGGATTTTAGTGCCGCGCTGACGAACAAGGATGTTTCCGGCAATGACTGCTTCACCGCCATATTTTTTCACGCCAAGGCGTTTGGAATTGGAATCGCGTCCGTTACGACTTGAACCACCAGCTTTCTTATGTGCCATGGTTTACTCCTTGATCTTTTCGATACGCACAGAGGTAAAGCTCTGGCGATGACCCTGGGTCAAACGATAGTTTTTACGGCGACGTTTCTTGAAGATAACAACCTTCTGTCCACGGCCGTTCTCGGTCACGACTGCAGTCACCTTGGCCTTGGCTGCATCTGCGCCTGCCTTGATGGACTCGCCTTCGCCTACCATAAGAACGTCGTCAAAGGTGACTTTCTTGCCAGCTTCGGCATCCAGTTTTTCAACGCGCAGGATATCGCCTTCCTGAACACGGTACTGTTTGCCACCAGTCTTGATTACAGCGTACATCTAAAACTCCAATAGCCTTACGCAGCCTTACCAGGCTTGCCGTATTTCTTATAGAAGCGCTCAACGCGACCTTCCGTGTCAATGATCTTCTGCTTACCGGTGTAGAACGGGTGGCAGGAAGAGCAGATTTCCACGTGGATATCGCCTTTGGTCGAACGCGTCTCGAATGTGTTGCCGCATGAACAAGTTACCTTGGATGCGAGATATTCTGGATGAATGTCAGCTTTCACGTCATTTCTCCGTCAATTTTTAAGGGGCGCGATTTCTAGCGTCCTTGCGTCGGTTAATCAAGCACTATTACGCAGTTTTTCTCAGATCAGGCAAATTGCACCATTTTTAGACCTGGCTGGATCTTTCAATCAGTTCAATTGCATATCCATCAGGATCCTTCACAAAGGCGATCACAGTACTGCCGTGCTTCATCGCTCCCGGCTCGCGGGTGATCAAAGCGCCACTTTCGCGAATCCTATCACAGACGGCATAGATATCATCCACACCAATCGCAACATGCCCAAACCCGTCCCCAAGATCATAGCTTTCCTTCTCCCAATTATGGGTAAGCTCGATCACTGCGCCTTCCGTTTCATCATCGTAACCGACAAAGGCGAGCGTGAATTTCCCTTCCGGATAATCCTTCTTGCGCAACAGCCGCATGCCCAGCACACGGGTATAGAAGTCGATGGAGCGCTCCAGATCACCCACCCGGATCATGGCATGCAGAATTCGCAATGTGCTCCTCCTATTAATATATAGATATCAGTCGAATTCATTTGAATCCTAAAATGCCATCCCGGAAATCCAGTAGTGCGTAGCGATGGATGCGACATAGCCGAGGAGAATCGCCCATGTCCATTTCAGGTGACTGCCGAAGGTATAGATGCCGCGTGCCTGACCCATCAGTGCCACCCCGGCCGCAGATCCAATAGAGAGCAGCGAACCGCCAACTCCCGCAGTCAGTGTCACCAGCAGCCACTGATTCAACCCCATATCAGGCAGCATGCTAAGTACAGCAAACATCACTGGAATATTGTCGACGATAGCGGAGAGGAAACCGACCAGGATATTGGCCCAGCTGGCTCCCAGCTGTTCATACATCAGCTGGGAGGTGAGGTTGAGGTACCCGAGTGCGCCCAGGCCGCCAACGCAGAGAATCACGCCATAGAAGAACATCAGCGTATCCCACTCCGAGCGCTGCAGCTGGTGGAAAATGTCGAACGGGGCACCCCCCGGATTCGTGTCGATCTGAGTGTTCTCTTCAAATGGCTCCTGGGCACGGAAGCCCGACTTTTTCAGCCAGTATCCGTAAAGCTTCAAAAAACCCAGGCCGGTCATCATGCCGAGCATCGACGGCAGGTGCAGGACACTGTGGAATGAGACCGCCAGCGCGATGGTGCCAAGGAACATGGCAATGATAATATAGCCGCCCTGCTTCACCCGCACCTCTTCACTCATGCTCTCGGGCACGGCATTGGGCAGGAAAAAGGCCATGATGGCTGCCGGAACAAACCAGTTGACCAGCGATGGGATAAACAGCCCGAAGAACTCCTGAAAGTGAACCATCCCTTTCTGCCATACCATCAGCGTGGTGATATCGCCGAAGGGGCTGAATGCGCCGCCTGCATTGGCAGCAACAACAATGTTGATACAGCCAAGTGTTACGAATTTTGCATTATCCCTGGCCACCGCCATGACGACAGCCGCCATTACCAGCGCCGTAGTCAGATTGTCGGCAACAGGAGAGATAAAGAAGGCCAAAAGGCCCGTCAGCCAGAATATCGCCTTGAGGGACAGCCCTTTCGACACCAGAAATGACCGTAGCGCTGCAAATACATTGCGCTCCTCCATGGTGTTCACATAGGTCATCGCGGCAAGGAGAAATAGCAACAGTTCAGCATACTCAAGGATATTGTGCTGAATCATCTCATGCGCGCTGGTTGTGTCGCCGTGACTGTTGAAGGCGATCGCCACCAGAACCCAGATCAGGCCAGCTGCAACCATCACCGGTTTCGACTTACGCAGATGCAGCACCTCCTCGCCAATCACCAGCGCATAGGCAAAGACAAAAATGATCAATGCCGTGATACCGAACCAGGTTGCGGTCAGATCCAGCGGTGTGGCAGCCCCGCCTGAGGCAATCGCCAGGCCCGGCAGAAATAGCGCCACCAGCATTGATAATAATAGAGTAAGCTGTTTCATGATAAATTCCTTTGCCGTATATTAATCGAACAGGTGAATCGTGTTGCGCTAATCCTGCACGCTTTTTATCTCCATTTAAATGCACAGTAAATCAGACACAAACAGATAACACCCTGTCTGCTTCTGTGGCAGAATATCTCGCCGCAGCTTGTCTGTTTTGCCTCATTCGGGCATTTTTCGCCACTTTCAAGACCTGACAACACCGGGAGATCCCAACATGGATGCTATGTTGAATGCCGATATTAAAAGCCTGAAGCTGCTCCATCGCGGCAAAGTTCGCGATATGTACGAGATCGATGATCATCACCTGCTGATTGTCACCACTGATCGCCTGTCCGCTTTTGATGTAATCCTGCCCACGCCAATCCCGGGTAAAGGCATCGTCCTGAACGCCGTTTCCGACTTCTGGTTCAAAAAGCTTGGCCATATTGTTCCGAACCATACTGCAGAGATGACGCTGGAGGAGGCCATTCCTGATGCCGAAGAGCGTGAACGCGTCCGCTCCCACGCCATCATCGTAAAACGGCTGAAGCCGTTACCCATCGAGGCAATCGTACGCGGCTATCTAATCGGATCCGGCTGGAAAGAGTATCAGGGCAAAGGATCTGTCTGTGGCATCCCGTTGCCGGAAGGGCTGGTTCTGGCGGACCGCCTTCCTGAACCGATATTCACCCCCTCCACCAAGGCGGCTGTCGGTGATCACGACGAAAATATCGATTTCGACACCATGTGCGGCATTCTCGGTACCGAGCTTGCCGAGCAGGTGCGAGACGTCAGCCTGAATCTCTACAAAGAGGCTGCCGCCTACGCGCTGGAGAAGGGCATCATCATTGCCGACACCAAGTTTGAGTTCGGACTGGATTCCAATGGCGTGTTGCACCAGATCGACGAATCCCTGACTCCGGACTCATCCCGTTTCTGGCCTGTTTCTGAATACAAGCCAGGAGTAAGCCCACCCAGCTTTGACAAGCAGATCGTTCGCGACTGGCTGGAGACACTCGACTGGAATAAGCAGGCACCGGGACCTGTCATACCCGATGAGATCAAGAACAGGACCTCGGAAAAGTACCTTGAGGCACTGCGCACACTGACAAGTTGAGCTGCTAACCCGCTCTTCCGGTTCGGCATCGTTATCCATTGATGCCAGGGCTGAGTAATTTAGAAACAGACGGACAGGAGGAGAAACCTTTCATGCTACTGGCAACTGCAGCCATGACCATTGGCATCGCACTACTGGTCTGGGGAGCCGATCGCTTCGTGGATGGCGCTGCCTCAGTAGCAAAAAACCTTCGTGTTCCTCCGATGGTGATCGGCCTGACAATCGTCAGCCTGGGAACCAGCCTGCCCGAGATGATCGTCGCCGCCATGGCGGCCATGGATGGCAATCGCGACCTTGGCATCGGCAACGTGCTTGGCTCCAACATCGCCAATATCGGCCTTGTCCTCGGTATTACCGCCCTTATTATTCCTCTGACAGTTCAATCCATGACACTGCGCCGCGAAATTCCGGTGCTGTTTCTTGTCACCTTTCTTGCCTTTGCGCTGCTGGCCGATGGAGCACTCAGTCAGATCGATGGTGCCATCCTGGCTATCGGACTTGTGCTGATGCTTTTCTGGATATCCCGTATCGCCATGAGAGATCGCCACGATCCGATGATCGAGGAGTTTACCGAATCCATCCCCGAAAAGATGGATATGAAATCCTCCATCCTCTGGTTTGTGGCCGGCCTGATTGTTCTCATGGTCAGTTCGCGCATGGTGGTCTGGGGAGCAGTTGAAATCGCCCACTTCCTTGGCGTCAGCGATCTGATTATCGGCCTGACCATCGTTGCCGTCGGCACCAGTCTGCCTGAGCTGGTTGCCTCTGTTGCCAGTGCGGTTAAGGGCGAGGCCGATCTTGCCGTCGGCAACGTGATCGGCTCCAACATGTTCAACCTGCTGGCCGTACTTGCCATGCCGGGGCTGCTTGCACCGGGCATTTTTGCTCCCGAAGCGTTGCTTCGCGACTTTCCCATCATGATCGCGTTCACCATCGCCCTGCTGGCAGTTTCATTCGGATTCAAGGTCGGTGGAAGAATCACCCGTATAGAAGGAGGCCTGCTTGCCTGCGGCTTCTTCGCATACCTGTTCCTGCTCTATATCCAGTCCTGACACTCCTGTTGCGAGCGGGGTGGAGCCATTCACTGCCCTAATTTAAAGCGGCGCAGCATCTCACGGGTCAGCATCTGGTCACTTCCGAAGGTGTCTGCCACCACTTCGGATGCGCCGGCCTGATAGAGCTGATAAAGGTGCATCTCCTTGCGGGTTCGTACAATGATGGGAAGATCCGGATAGAGTGGGCGCACCCTTGAGATGATTTTCATCGCCGTATTGAAATCAATAATGGTGATCAGCAGCGCTGATGCCTGCTTCAGGCCACAGGCATGCAGCAGCTCAAGGCTGCCCGCATCACCGTAGGAGACAGGGCGCTTCTGAGCCATGCCTTCCTGTACCTTACCCGAATCGAGATCGATCGCCATATAGGCCACTTTCGTCTCATCCAGCATGCTGGCGCTGTGCTGCCCAACCCTGCCGAAGCCGCAGACAATCACGTGATGACGCATCTCGCGCGACACATCCATGATTTTCTCTTTGATCTCCTGCCTGCTGCGCGCAGCAGCAGCGGGCATCAGATGCGTACTGATCAAGCCATTGTAGCGTATAACAAGCGGGGCCAGTGCCATACTTAAGATCATGGCGGCCAGCATGGTCTGCCCTACACGGCTATCGAGCAAGCCACCATCCATCGCCAAGAGAAGTATGGCAAAACCGAACTCTCCGCCGTGTGCCAGAATCAGGCCGGTACGCATCGAAACCGCGCTGTTCCAGCCGGAAAGTCGACAGAGCACGCCAATCAGCAGCAGCTTACATATCACCAGCCCGACCAGAAGAAGCAGAACCGCAGGCCACACCTCAGGCAAGAAACCAGTATTTAGCATCATGCCTACGGTGATAAAGAAGAGTCCAAGCAGCACATCACGGAATGGCCTGATTTCAGACTCAACCTGATGCCGGAACTCGGTCTCACTGAGCATGACGCCGGCAAGAAAAGCGCCCAGCGCAAAGGTCAGCCCTATCGCATGGGTAAGCCATGAGGAGCAGATCACAACCAGCAGCACTGTCAGGGTAAACAGCTCAGCCGAGCGGAAATGCGCCACCATATGGAACAGCGGCTGCAGCACCCACCTGCCGAGCACGAATATCAGCCCCAGCACCAGCACACCCTCGGCAAAGATAATGAGCAGAGCAGCCAGGGAGGGCTCAATCGCATCCCTGCTCATACTGGCCACAAGAATCAGGAACGGCACAACCATCATGTCCTGAAAGAGAAGAATTCCGAGACTGTTTCGACCATGACGGGTATGCAGTTCAACCTGGTCGACAAGCTGTTTGGTCACCAGTGCGGTGGAGGACATGGCAACCACGCCGCCCAGCACCAGCGCATTTACAAAGGCAATGCCGGAAGTGTAGGCAATCGCCGTGGCAGCTGCCGTAGTAACAAACACCTGCGCGCCACCCAACCCCAGCACGGTTCCTTTCATCCGGATAAGAAGCGAGATGGAAAATTCAAGGCCGATTGTAAAAAGAAGGAATACCACTCCGAATTCAGCAAACGTCTTAATGTGTTCAACATCCGAGATCAGACCAATTCCAAACGGACCGACCATAAGCCCGGCAACCAGATAACCAATGATCGGAGGCAGCCCGATTCTCAGGAACAGGGTGACAACCGAAACCGCAGCCAACAGGATAATCAGGGCTTCATTCAGATAGCTGTAGTCCATCGCACCTCCGATACCAGGCTTGCCTGTTTGTCTCTCTTCCTCGCAATCGAGCAGCACCCCCCTGTCTTTAACGTATTGCAGAACAGGAAAAACTGCAAGTTACATACGATAATCTTGACTTGCCGCCAATGCATCTCAGTGTGACTCCGTTTTGAGTATGCAAGATCCTGATATGAACAGCCAGCCAATCACTATTCACACCCATGTCTATCGTGGAGAGAATCGTCTGCGCGTAGCGCTTGTAGGCCAGCACAACAGTGGCAAAAGCACCATTTTTCATGCCGTGGCCAGTACAAGTTACCGCACCGGCAAGCTGGCCGGCACCCAGAAACCCTATGCAGAGTGCCCGGTACAGATCGGCGTTGATGAAGTTCATCTGGTTGACCTGCCTGATATCAACTCGCTACGGAACCTGACGGGGGCCGACCTTGAGGCTCTGAAGTACCTGCTATGGGGCGATGCCCGTCCACTGGTTTCCCGCCATGAACGGGATAAACCCCCGGCCCCTTTTTCAAGGCCGGATATCATTGTCCATGTTATCGATGCAAGCGTACTTCAGCGCAGTCTTGAACTCACACTGGAACTGGCTGAGCTGGGCCTCCCTATCGTGGTGGCCCTGAACATGATGGATGAGGCGCACCGAAAGGGCGTCGAGATTGAGATCGATGCCCTCTCCGAGAAGCTTGGTGTGCCAGTGATCCCTACTGTCGCCCTTAAGGGCCACGGCCTGACTGAGTTGTTTGATCAGGTATTGAGAAGTGCCCGCGCTCGCAGCTGTCCGCTGCCTCAGCCTCCCAACCCTCACATTATGGAATGGGCCTCAATCATGCAGAAGCGGGTGGACATTCCTGAAATTCAGGATGCCTTTGCCATGCCAAAGAACCAGCTGACAATGCACCTGCTTGAGTCAGACACCTATTTCATGAGTGAGCTGGCCAGCCACTTTCCTGAAGCCGTTGCCGATGTCGAGGCGCTACAGCAAGAGGCGGCACAAGTGCTACCCCGCTCTCTGCCTGAGGAGATCGAAGCCGACCGCCATCACCGGGCAGTACGTCTCTTTGAACAGGTTGCGAGTCTTGTACACAAACCTGAGGTCACATGGGAAGAGAAGCTGGATATGCTCTTCCTGCATCCACGCTGGGGCCTGGTTGGATCGATGGCAGTATTTGCCGCGGTGCTGTTCATGGTGTTTGAGGTAAGTACCGCTCTGGATGCGATGTCCGCAGCAAGGCTTGCTGATATGGTTTCCGGTTGGCAGCCGGATACGCTTTCCGGCGTAGTTGGACGCGCCGTTGTTGATGGCCTGATCGGGCTGGTCGGCATCGTTGTACCTTACATGCTACCGCTGGTTCTGATGCTGGTTGCGCTGGAAGAGTCAGGGATCATGCATCGAATCGCGTTTGTTGTGGATCGGTTTTTCCATGCCATCGGCCTGCATGGCAAGGTGGCCGTTCCGTTCCTGCTGGGACTTGGTTGTAATGTGCCCGGCATCGCGGCCACCAAAGGATTAACCAGTGGCCGTGACCGTGTTGTAGCATCCCTGTTAATCACCTTTGTTCCCTGTTCGGCCAGATCTGCCATTGTACTGGCGCTGGGTGCCAAATACCTTGGTGCCACAGGTGTGTTTCTTCTCTTCGTATTAAGCCTGCTGGTCATCGCCATCCTTGGCCGCCTGCTCTCACATCGCTATCCCGAGATCAGCCCCGGGCTGATTCAGGAAATTCCAAGCTATGCCTGGCCTGAGTGGAGACCGTTAATGCATTCCACCTGGAACCGTACCAGCGATATTCTCACGATTGTCACGCCACTGCTTGTCGGCGGCAGCGTGGTGCTTGCACTACTGCAGTTCTTCGGTGCGGATGTATGGATCAACACTGCGCTTGCCCCCATTACACTATGGGCACTTGGCCTGCCCGCCGTTCTCGGTGTTCCGATCCTCTTTGGTGTCCTGAGAAAAGAGCTGTCGCTGGTGATGGTCTATCAGGCGCTCGGCACCTTCGAGGTAGGGCTGGTGATGGACTGGATTCAGATCACCACCTTCCTGGTATTCCTGCTCTTCTATATTCCCTGCATCTCCACCTTCGCGGTGATGCTGAAGGTGATCGGCAGGAAGGAGGCTATCTTCTCCATCCTCCTCTCGATCGGTGTCGCTCTGATTACCGCCCTGATCGTCCGCCTGTCCCTCACAGGCATAGAGAGCATGATCTAAGCGGCAAACCGAGCGTCCCCGCAGCATTTGATGCGGACTTTCTAACCCTTGTTATTAAAGAAGCAGTAGGTGTTTCTTTGCCTCTTGGCACGGTACATCGCCGCATCGGCATTCTTGATCAGGGTTTCACTATCCTCGCCATCAGCAGGGAATATGGCTATACCAATGCTTGTTCCGACCTGGCACGACTGTCCAGAAATATCGAATGGTGTGGTAAGGGCCTTGAGAATCTTTTCAGCAACAACTGTTGCGCCGGCAGGATCACGCGTATCCATCAGAATAAGGCAGAACTCATCGCCGCCAACCCTGGCCAGCGTATCCACTTCTCGGATACAGCCTGAAATTCTGGTCGATGCATCGATAAGCAGCTGGTCCCCGGCATCATGGCCCAGGGTATCATTGACCTCTTTGAAGTGATCCAGATCAAGAAAGACCACCGCAAAGGATTCCCTGTGTCGCCGGGCAAGTGCCAGGCTTTGGTCCAACCGATCATAAAGAACAATGCGATTGGGTAACCCCGTAAGGGTGTCGTGATGCGCCATCTCTTCAAGCTTCTCTTCGGCCTGCTTGCGCTCAATAACTACGGCAAGGGTGTTCGCCACGTTTTTAAGGAAGCCCTCTTCGGCAGCTTCTCTGACATGGCCGGCATCCACATAAGCATTGAGCACACCGAGCAACCGTCCCTCTGAGATGATGGGGATACAGTAGTGCCCATGCGGCTCAATACCATCATAGCTGATTTCATGCTGCGCATTGAGGTGGTCAAAAAACACAAGCTCACGTGTTGCCGCAGCCCTGCCGCAAAGGCATTTTCCGAATGGGAGCATGGCACATGATTGCAGCAAGACTTCAGAAAGATTCCGCTGTGCTGCCATTTCAAGGCTCTTGCCATCTTCAGCCACAAAAAATATTGCCCCTTTCTGCTGCAGCGTGAAAATAGGAATTGTCAAAACCGCATCAAGCGACTTCGACAAAACCTCTTTCATCGTTAACGGAGGAAGCGAGATATTGAGCATCTCATCAAGTACGCGCTGAATATTCAGAGCTTGTTCAACCTGCCTTGTTCGCGCCTCCCCCTCTTCGATCAGTCGTGCCCTGGCATCACTCAGTTCCTGTTCAGTATTTCCCAGAACCCGGTAAAAGAGCAGGAATATTATCCAGCTAATCAGTGTGGAGAGCGCTGCAAACCAGAGCATTTCAGTTTTCGAATCCTGGTTGAGCGATGTCATGTCATGCAGCATGATCAGCGAACCCACTTTACGCTCTCCTGCGTCCTTAATGGGAATGACAGCTGCCCAGTAGTTGCGATCATTTAGCTCAACATCCCTGTGAACATCGATCTCTTCCACCAGCTCAGAATCGACCCTGTTAAGCAGCACGATAGGTGCCTCTTCAAGGCTTTGTGACACCAGCACCATGTTAGTGAGAAGTCTCCAGTCGAACGGGCGGGCAAGCATGCGCATGCCCTCCTCCCAATCGGATTGGGAGAGGTACTGCTTGGCGATTAGCAGTAGAAGCTCAACACCAAACATGGTGTGGGCCTCCTCAATGATGCCATCTATCTCCTGACCGAGCTCAATATAGCCGAGCAACCTTCCCCCACCGAACACAGGAAGTACTGAACGAAGCGTAAATGTGCCAAGAGGTCCCAGCTCAATACCGGAGAAGAGGGATCCGCTCTTCTCCGCGCCAAGTGCTGTAAAGCGATTGATGGTGTCCCCATATTTCTCGGGTTTATGGACACGCAGCAGATTAACCCGCTGCCCATCATGAAAATAGAAGTGCGTAATGTTGTTCTGCTGGTTAAAGCGCTCATATATCGGGGTGGCCAACTCCAGAAGTTGCTTGCGATCCCCCGACTCAAGTGCAGCAATAATCCGCCTGTCTTCAATTATAAAGGCAAGCATTGCTTCCATCACCTCTGCCTTAATCTGCATAGATGAAAGGAGATGACTCTCCATCGCCTCGGCCTGCTGCTCTACCGCATGATGTTTTTGTCGCGTTTCAGTACTGTTGAGGAAGAAGCCGCCGGCTACAGCAACACACAAGCCAGCAGTGACAAGCGGTACCAGTATTCGTTTCTTTAGGCTTGTTGGGCGCACCACTTGTATAAACCCTCCAACAGAAGGAATAAACTGTCACTTACCTATTATAGCCCAATATACACAAATGGCACATGTGAAGGTGATCGGTGGACGAGGAAACTGCCCCACTCATGCTGAATTGAGGGGATATTTCCCTCAACCAATCATGATGATTCAGGAGGAATCAGAGGCGGCTGGCCATGCTTTTCGCGCATGTTATTCACGGCAGAGAGAATCATCGGGCGGCCGATAATCCAGCACTCCAGCCTGTATTTGCCGGGGTAGTTCATAATCATCAGGCCGAAAAGGATTGCGAGCAGACCTTGGCCAGGTGTGAAGAGCATGATGAATCCGGCTACGAGAAGGATAGCTCCCAGAATATTCTTGAGAATCACCAGCATGAGCTTCACCAGCGGGTGGCGAAGATCACCGTTTAGACGGTGTCGATGATGGTGGTGAAAATAGTCGACCGGAATGCGGGCAACGATAAACGGAATCGAGGCCAGGCTGATGACAAACATTGCGATCGAGCCAGCCGCGATCCAGAGACCGTAGGCATCGAAAAACGCCTTTCCTTGTGTAATCAGATCTTCCATGCCCCTCCTTAACCGCCGCGCTTCGTAACAGTAAACTCAGTTACGCGGTAGAATGCCGAAAAGATATCCCTGTGCGATGTGACTCTCACCTCTTTTTCGTAAGCCTCTCCTAGTTCATTTAGCAGCGCCTCGACGTCATCATGCCAGAAACTCTCCAGAAATGGTTCGAGCCTGGTCGTAATCCAGCGGATGGGATAGAAACGGTATAGCCAGTGCTGTTTCGGCAACCGCCCATATTCGGTCACCAGTAACACGCCGCCATCGCGTATCACTCGCATGCACTCAGCAAGTGTGTTTCGGCGCGCTTCTGCAGGCATCTCATGCAGCAGAAAGAAAAGTATCACTGTCGAGAAACTGTTGGCTTTATAGCCAAGAGACTCCGCATTCATACGGGCTCCGCATAGCTTTTGCCCCGCCTCGACCTTGCTTCTTGCAAGATCGAGCTGCACATCGGCCACATCGATGATGTGTAGGGGGGAAGGGTGTACCTGGCAGATCAGGTTGGGTGTGAGAGAACCGTAGACACAGGTAAGTTGCAGCACCCGCTCCAGCGGCGCCTGTTTCAGCCGCTCCAGCGTTGCATGCATCAGGCCTCGGTACTGACCGAAGAGGATTGCATTGATGATCGGCTGGTGATCGAAAAACCAGACCGATTTCGGCCAGAGGTAGGCCCACCAGTAGTGGCGTACCAGATAGATGGGCATGCCATCGAGAAAGTGGCGGTAGAATCTGAACATCGTATGAATACTTAACTAAACCCGGTCAATCGTCAGCCCTGATCCTGATCTTCTGGTATAAGGTGGCCGTAGCGACCGTAGTACCACTTCAGAATAAACGGCGGAAGTATGGTCGTTGCTGCAATGGTAATAATCATAACCGCATAGAGGGTATTGTCGAAAACACCGGAAACACGACCCAGCTCGGCAAAGATCAACCCCACCTCGGCACGCGGAATCATTGCAAGGCCAACGACCCATCTAAAATGGAGCGGCTCATCAATCATAAATGCACCGGCAAGCTTGCTGCCCATCGCCAGCACGATAAACACGAAACCCATCATCAATACTGAGACTGAACCCCAGTCGACCTCCTGCAGGTTTAGCGACAACCCCACTGTGACAAAGAAGATCGGTGTGAAAAGCTGGATGATCGGCTTTATAGAGTCATCGATACGGTGAACAAATTTTCCGTCGGAGTGGAACACCCTGGAAAGGGCAACGCCAAACGGCAGGAAGAAACGGCGGGAAAGGGCAAGGCCTGCTGCAAATCCGCCAAGCAGCGCAGGTGCCCCGACAAGATGGGCGAGCCAGGCGAAAAACAGTACCAGCGACACAATGGTGGTTGGAATTAATCCTGAAATGCGGCTTCGACTATTATAGCGTCCGATTGTTTCTGCCATGATCTTGGCCACCACCGGTGCGAGAATCATGAAGATAGCGATGAACGCGAGAACTTTGCTGGCATTCGCCAGGCTGATGCCGCCATAAACTGAAAATTCGTAAAGCAGAGCCAGAAGCACTACGCCCATTACATCATCAAGAACGGCGGCGGCCAGCACCACCTGCGCTTCCTGGGAATGTTGCCGATTAAGGTCGCGAAGTACGCGCACCGTCACACCGATACTGGTAGCTGTAAGGGTTCCACCGATAAACAGAGAGAGCAGCAGGGAGAGGTCAAAAACAAGATAGGCAAGGATAAAACCGCCGGCAAATGGAGCGATAAAACCGCCGAGCGCTACGACCACCGCCTTGCTGCCGCGGTTCGCAAGGCGGGAGATATCGGTATCCAGACCCACCTCGAAGAGCAGAAGAATCAATCCGATTTCAGCCAGGGTTAGAATGATGTCATTGACTTCAACCCAGCCAAACAGGCTCGGCCCGAGAATGATGCCAGCCAGCATCTCCCCCATTACCGGAGGCACCTTCATCCAGGCGGCCAGTTCGCCGAGCAGCCTGGCAAAGAGGAGAATCAACACCAGAGAAAGAAAGAATTCGCTCGCTTCCATCTAGGATCCGCTCCTGCTTATGCAGAAAATGACGGTGATAGCACCTACTCCTTCACCTTGCAGGTGACATCGAGGACAGAAATGGCTCACCCCGGTTCCGGTCTAATCATATTTGATGCACTCATTCTGCCCTCCATGAGGTCGCCGGACACCTGATGTCCTGTGCAGGAATCCGGAGGAGTATCTACATTATAGAGCACAACGGAATGTATCGACAGGCTCGATCTAGGTGGCATGCCCCGACTGCCTGGGCAGGAAAAGAGAAATCAAAGCTGCGGCCAGTACAAAAGCAGCCGACCACCAGAGGCAACCTGTCAGACCCTGACTCTGATAGACCCAGCCGGAGAGCAGTGTCCCGCTCAGGCGGCCACCGGCATTGGCCATGTAGTAGAAACCGACGTTCATCGAGACATGTTCACGCTCTGACCATGAGACAATCAGGTAGGAGTGCACAGCCGAGTTGATCGCAAAGGCGATGCCGAACAGGGAGAGTCCCAAGATAATCACAAGCTGCAGATCCCACCCCTGACTCATCGCCAGGGCAATGGCGACTGGAACCACAAGCAGGACAAACGCTGCACCTGCCACCAGAGAGCCATCGGGATCCCTGCTGCTAAAAGTGCGCAACATTGCCGGTGCAGAGCCCTGCACAAAACCGTAACCGATCACCCACAACGCAAAGAAAGCGCCCACCTCGGTAAAGCTCCAGCCCAGCTCCGTATAGAGAAAGAGAGGCAGCCCCACCACAAACCAGATGTCTCGTGCTCCGAAGAGGAAGAAGCGGGCGGCTGATAGTCGATTCACCTGCGCTGACTTGGAGAATATCTGTGAGAATTTCGGCTTAGAGGGGCTCTTGCCCAGCTCACCCGGTAGCAGGATCGAGGTGATGATCAGCGCCACAAGAAGCAGTGCGGAGAGGGCCAGAAGTGCTCCGCGGAACTCCAGCCACGCCAGCAGCAGCGCACCGATAAAGAAACCGCCCCCTTTCAATGCATTCTTGGAACCGGTGAGGATTGCCACCCAACGGAAGAGCTTTTTCTCCGATTTATCAGGCAGGAAGAGTTTCACACCCGCCTTGGCACTCATCTTGTTCAGATCCTTGGCGATGCCGGAGAGTGCCTGGGCTGCCATCACATAGCCCACCGACAGCCATGGGTCCGGCACGGTTAACATCAACAGCGCCCCGATCTGCATTATCATGCCGATATTCATACAGCGATTGAGGCCAACGCGAGCCCCCAGCCAACCGCCGATCAGATTGGTGACAATGCCGAAAAACTCATAGAAGAGAAACAGCATGGCGATCTCAAGTGGCGAATAACCGAGGCCGTGAAAGTAGAGCACCACCAGCATACGGATGGCACCATCGGTAATGGTAAAAGCCCAGTAACCGCCGGTGACGGTCAGGTAGTGCTTAAACCCCTGATCCATCATAGCGCCTGCATCAGATAGAACCTGCTACCTTTTGCGTCAGCTCCATCATCCGGTTCACATAACCCCACTCATTATCATACCAGACATAGATTTTGACCTGTGTCCCGTTCACCACCATCGTGCTCGGTGCATCAACAATCGCAGATCTCGGATCATTGGTGTAATCAACCGATACCAGCGGGCGTTCTTCGTAACCGAGAACCCCCTTCAACTCGCCCTCAGCCGCCTCTTTGAAATAACCGTTAACCTCTTCGACGGTCACTGCCCGTTCCGCTTCAAAGACGAAATCGGTCAGTGATGCATTGAGCAGTGGCACACGCACCGCCATGCCATTGAGTTTGCCTTCCAGCTCAGGAAAGATTTTGCTGATCGCCTTCGCGGAGCCTGTGCTGGTAGGGATCAGTGACTGACCGCAAGCGCGTGCCCGACGCAAATCCTTATGCCCTTTATCAATGATCGTCTGGGTATTGGTGATATCATGTATCGTGGTCATGCAGCCATGTTTGATGCCAATCCGCTCCTGCATCACTTTGACTACCGGTGCCAAACAGTTGGTGGTGCAGGAGGCGGCAGTCAGCAGATCATGCTGCGCAGGATCATAGAGGTGGTCGTTAATGCCGTAGACAATATTCAGTGCGCCATCCACCGGTGCTGCCACAATCACCTTCTTCACCCCCTGATCGAAGTAGGCCTGCAGCTGCTCCGGCTTGCGGAACTGCCCGGTCGCCTCAATTACGATATCGCAACCCGACCAGTCGCTGTCGCCAATGGCATGATTGCCTGAGTGGCCAATCTGCCTGCCATCTATCAGCATCGTCTCGCCATCCGCACTACACTCGTAAGGCCATATACCGTGTACCGAATCAAATTTCAGCAGATGGGACGAACACTCGGCACGACAGGCGGTTTCATTGACCTGAACCACCTCAAAATTATCCATCTCCCAACCTGCCCGCAGACCAAGACGACCCATGCGTCCAAAACCGTTAATGCCCACCTTAACCTTCATCTACCATCTCCTGAAAACGATTCGAAACAGATCCTGCCAAGTGAATATGTCACTGAAATGTCACGACCTTACCTCGCTGATACCACCCCTTACTGCGGTTGACGATACCAACAACAGTGAGCATAACTGGCACCTCGACCAGAACACCGACTACGGTTGCCAGAGCTGCACCTGACTCAAAGCCAAACAGTGCGATAGCAGCAGCCACTGCCAGCTCGAAAAAATTGGAGGCTCCAATCAAAGCTGAGGGACCGGCAACCGAATGTGCCACTCCCAGCTTCCGGTTCAGCCAGTAGGCCAGCATTGAGTTGAAATAGACCTGAATAGTAATTGGAATCGCCAGCAATAAAATGACCAGCGGCTGCGCCAGAATCTGCTCGCCCTGAAATCCGAAGAGAAGCACAACCGTCATCAGCAGTGCCGCCATGGAGATCGGGTCCATGACATGCAGAAGATCATCCAGCTTGCCGCTGACCAGCAACAGTCTGCGACCAACATAAGCCAGAATCACTGGAATGACGATATAGAGAAGAACTGAGAGAAAGAGGGTGTCCCATGGCACTGTGATTGATGCCACGCCAAGTAGCAGGCCGACGATCGGGGCGAACGCAAAAACCATAACGACATCATTAAGTGCAACTTGCGAAAGCGTGAATTGAGGGTGACCGTCTACAAGCCTGGACCAGACGAAGACCATCGCCGTGCATGGTGCTGCAGCCAGAAGAATCAGACCGGCGATATAGCTGTCGATCTGTCCCTCATCCAGATAGGGGGCAAACAGAACCCTCAGGAAAATGAATCCGAGCAGCGCCATTGAGAAGGGTTTGACCAGCCAGTTGATGGCTAACGTCACCCCCACACCACGCCGATGATCCCATACCTCATGTAGTGCTGAATAGTCGATCTTGAGCAGCATCGGCAAAATCATCGCCCAGATCAGCAACGCCACTGGCAGGTTGATATGGGCCATTTCCATTCCGCCCAGTGCATGTAGCTGCGCGGGGAAAAGTGACCCCAGTGCAATTCCGACCACGATTGCGAGCAGAACCCAGAGGGTTAGATAGCGGGCGAACAGGCCCATAGATTTTGAACCGGACATCATGCTTCTCCTGAGCAGGAGCATGATATCCACCTATGCGGATGTGTAAATGGTTATGCCAGGGAGGAACACTCCCCTCTCTCACCGTCAGCTGGGCGATCAGCTAATGGCCCTGCCATTTCGATCAGCTGTTTGGGCACATCCTCTGCCAGCCGATAATGCATCCATTTACCTTCACGTCTGGTGCTTACAAGGCCAGCAGAGCGCAATACGCCAAGATGGCGCGATACGGTACTCTGCGGAAGCTTGAGTGACTCAGTGAGGTGACATACACATAACTCTTCATGAGTCAGTAGTGAAAAAAGTCTGAGCCGGATCGGGTCGCCCAGTGCTTTAAAAATAGAGCGCAGATGCTCCGAGCTTTCCTGACTGTCGAGACCCATCGGGTTTATTCAGCTTCGGCTGCCCCGACCAGCCCATGTGGCATGGCCACCAGCACTGAACACGGTGCATATCGGACGACCCGCTCAACGGTAGAACCAAGCAGCATATGCTCAAGCATTCCCTGACGACCATGTCGGCCGATAACAATCAGATCCGCATCCATTTTCCCCGCAAATATGGATATTGTGCGCGCCGCCTCGGTTACCGCATCTTCCAGATGCGTGATTACCGGGCAATCCACCGTAGCAGCCTGCTCATCGAGTCGTTTTTTTGCGCCTTCATGCTGCGCTTCACTGATCTCATCGAGCGGCATGATTGAGATCATGTCTGTTTCGAAATAGAGGGAGGGATCAATCACATGTACCAGATGCACTTCAGCATCGAACTTCTTTGCCAGCACGCATGCCCGCCTGAGCGCTTCACTCGACTGCTCCGTGAAATCCGTCGGAACGACAATCTTACCACTTCTGATCATGGTTTCCCTCCTTGGCTGCGAGCTTAACCTATTCATAGCACGTTTATAATCAATTGCCTACAGGTAAAAATGAAAAGAGGGAGGCGATTGCCCCCCTCTCCTTTCATCCAATTCCGCAGACATCCAGCTGGATTACTTGCCTGCCAGAGCCCGCATGCGCAGACGCAGAGCGTTGAGTTTGATAAAGCCACCCGCGTCTTTCTGGTCGTATGCGCCCTGATCATCCTCGAAGGTGCAGAGGCGCTCATCGAACATCGACTGATCGGAGCGGCGGCCCACCACCATGACATTGCCCTTGTAGAGCTTCAGCCTGACATCGCCGTTGACAGTGGCCTGCGAAGCATCGATCGCCTGCTGCAGCATCTCACGCTCTGCTGCAAACCAGTAACCGTTGTAGACCAGCTTGGCGTAACGTGGCATCAATTCATCTTTGAGGTGGGCAGCTTCACGATCCACGGTCAGCGACTCAATCGCACGATGTGCTTTCAGCATGATGGTGCCGCCCGGTGTTTCGTAGCAGCCACGTGATTTCATGCCGACATAGCGGTTTTCAACAATATCGATGCGCCCGATTCCGTGCTTGCCACCCAGACGGTTCAGTTCCGTCAGCACCTGGGCAGGCGTCATGGCAACACCATTGATCGCTACAATATCGCCACCTTTATAGCTCAGCTCAACATATTCAGGCACGTCGGGGGCCGCTTCAGGGGAAACGCTCCAGCGCCACATCTCCTCAGAAGGCTCGCACCAAGGATCCTCAAGGTCGTAACCCTCATAGGAGATGTGCAGCAGGTTGGCATCCATCGAGTAGGGGGATTTGGAACCTTCGCGCTTGCGCTCAACCGGAATGCCGTGCTTTTCAGCATAATTGAGCATGTCTTCACGCGATACGAGATCCCACTCGCGCCACGGCGCAATTACCTTCACATCGGGCTTGAGGGCATAGAAGCCGAACTCAAAACGAACCTGATCGTTACCCTTGCCGGTGGCGCCATGCGACACTGCATCAGCACCCTCGGCATTGGCAATCTCAATCATGCGCTTTGAAATCAGCGGACGTGCGATCGAGGTGCCGAGAAGGTACTCGCCCTCATAGATAGCATTAGCGCGGAACATCGGGAATACATAGTCGCGCACGAACTCTTCACGCATATCTTCGATATAGATCGACTTTACGCCGCCGGCCTTCGCCTTGGCACGCGCATCCTCAACCTCATCGCCCTGACCGAGATCGGCAGTAAAGGTCACCACCTCGCAGTGATAGGTATCCTGCAGCCACTTCAGGATAATGGAGGTATCCAGACCCCCGGAGTAGGCGAGCACTGCCTTCTTTACATCGGAATGCGACATCATTAAGCCCTCAACACATTGGAATATCTGCCTTTACGGCGATTCGGCGGCGCAGACTACACCCGCCTTTGATTGCGCGCTATCAGTCCTGACCGCGCAGCAGGAAATCAAGCAACCCCTTCTGGGCATGCAGGCGATTCTCAGCCTCTGACCAGACCACCGATTGCGGACCATCGATGACCGACGCACTCACCTCTTCACCGCGATGGGCGGGCAGGCAGTGCATGAAAAGGGCATCGGAATTGGCGTGCGCCATAACACGGTCATCCACCTGGAAACCGACGAAAGCCTGCTCACGCTCAGCCTGCTCCTCCTCCTGCCCCATAGATGCCCAGACATCGGTAGTCACCAGGTCTGCACCATCAGCCGCAGCAATGGGATCATCAGTCAGTGTTACATTCGCCCCCAAGGCACAGGCAGCCTCCAGCAGCTTTGCATCCGGCCGATAACCCTCTGGGCTGGCAATCTTCAAATGGTATCCGAAAGAGACGGCGCCATTGATCCATGAGTGGGCCATATTGTTACCATCGCCGATCCAGGCCACTGTTTTTCCTTCGATCGAACCACGCTGCTCTTCATAGGTAAAGACATCCGCAAGAATCTGGCAGGGGTGCGTAAGATCGGTCAGTCCGTTGATCACGGGAACTTTCGAGTATTCTGCAAACTTCTGCACAATATCGTGGCCGTAGGTGCGTATCATCACGCAATCAACCATGCTCGAAAGCACACGTGCCGAATCCTCGATCGGCTCACCCCGGCCCAACTGCGTGGTCCCAGAATGCAGGAAGAGCGCATGGCCACCAAGTTGATACATGCCTGTCTCGAACGAAACACGGGTACGGGTGCTCGCCTTATCGAAAACCATGCCCAGCGTTTTACCCTCCAGCGAATGGGTAGCCTTGCCGGCTTTAAGCTTGCGCTTGATTTTGGCAGCGCGCTTGAGGATGTAGCGCGCCTCTTCAGGCGAGACATCCAGCAGAGTCAGAAAATGTCTCATTTGGCGTTCTCCATGACGGCAGTCAGTGTGACCAACGCCTCATCGATCTCTTCTTCGGTAATATTAAGCGGAGGCAATAGCCTGACCACATTGGGCCCTGCTGAAAGCACCAGCAAGCCACGCGCGCGCGCATCGGCAATCAGGGGGGCAGCCTCACCGCTCAGCTCGGCGCCTATCAGCAGCCCCTTGCCTCGTACTTCCTGAATCATAGGAAAGCGCGACTGCATCGCTTTCAGCCCCTTCATCAACTGCTCACCTCTTTTATTCACATTCTCCAGCAGCGACTCCTCTTCAATCACATCAAGAACGGTCAATGCCGCACTGCAGGACAGGGGATTGCCGCCGAAAGTGGAGCCATGTGTGCCCGGCCCGAAAGAGGCAGCCACATGCTCGCCTGCCAGCATAGCTCCGATGGGCACGCCTCCCCCCAACCCCTTAGCGAGGGTCAGGATATCCGGCCGGATGCCGGCCGCCTCAAAGGCAAACATCGTGCCGCAACGGCCGATGCCGGTCTGCACCTCATCGAGAATCAACAGAAGACCCAGATCATCACAAAGGCTGCGCACCCCCCGCAGATAGGCCGGGTCAGCAATGTTGACGCCGCCCTCACCCTGCAAGGGCTCCAGAAGAATGGCTGCTGTCTGCTGGTTCACCGCCCCCTCCAGTGCAGAAAGGTCATTCAGCGGCACATGAATGAATCCGGGTGGAAGCGGGTCAAAACCGATCTTAACCTTATCCTGCCCCGTCGCCGTCAGCGTCGAGAGAAGCCGTCCGTGAAATGACTTTGTGGCCGAAATAACCGTGCGCCGCCCTGACTCCTGATCGTAAAAATATTTGCGCGCCAGCTTGATGGCCGCCTCATTGGCTTCCGCCCCCGAATTGCAAAAGAAAGCACTGGCAAGACCTGAAAGTGAGGTCAGTTTTTCTGCCAGCTGCTGCTGTTTGGGAATATGAAAGAGATTGGAGCAGTGCAACATGGTGGCCGCCTGAGCACTCAAAGCCTCTGTCATTTTCGGGTGGGCATGGCCCAGCGTATCCACGGCAATGCCGGAGATGAAGTCGAGATAACAGTTGCCCGCATCGTCCCAGACTCGGGCGCCCTGGCCGCGCACCAGTGTAAGCGGGAACCGGGCATAGGTATTCATGACAGCATTCATGCGGCACAGTTTACGTCAGGCGGAGTCGTTTCGCACCCATTTCACGCAAAAATACGCATAAAGACGACGGTTTCGCCTTTTTTCTTCAGCTCCTTCTGTACCACAATGATGGAAACGCCCCGCTTTCCGGTTAGGATGGCGCCATGAGCAGGCCCACACCACAGCTTCGCACCCGCATCAAAGTATGTGGAATCACCCGCCTTGAGGATGCCCTTGCCGCATCTGAGCTGGGAGTGGATGCGGTTGGATTTGTCTTTTATCCCAAATCACCGCGTTACATTGAGCCCGCCAAAGCAGCTGCCATTATCCGCCAGCTCCCCCCTTTCGTCTCTGCAGTCGGGCTGTTTGTTAATCCGGATCAGGCGCAGATCGCCGAGATTCTGAAAAGCGTGCCGCTGGGCGTCATCCAGCTGCATGGTGATGAGTCGCCCGAATTCTGCCAGGCGCAGCGTCGCCGGGTCCTGAAAGCGATTCCTGTTTCCGGCCCTGATGACCTGAAACGGGCTGCCAGCTACAACTGCCCGCTGCTACTTGATGCCAAAGCGCCTGCAGGCGTTTACGGCGGCACCGGCACCTCATTCGACTGGTCCCTGCTCAAAGGATTTAAACACAACTACCCGCTGTCACTTGCCGGCGGCCTGAATGCGGACAACGTCAAGGAAGCCCTCGCCGTTCGCCAATGGTTTGCGCTGGATGTATCCTCCGGCGTGGAAACTTCGCCCGGCATCAAAAGTGCTGAAAAAATGCGCGCTTTCATCGCGGCCGTGAACAACGGCTGACCCCAAGGAGAGTCTGTGAGTTTGTCAGATCAAAACAGAGATCTTTCGTCGATCTACAATCTGGAGATCAAACATGCGCCGGATGCCGGCGGCCATTTCGGCCGTTTTGGCGGCCGCTTTGCCGCTGAAACGCTGATGCAGCCGCTAAAGGAGATCGAAGAGGCGTTTCTTGAGGCCTGGGCCGACCCTGCATTCCATGAGGAGCGAATCGACCTGCTGAAAAACTATGTCGGTCGTGCCACACCCCTCTACCATGCCAGACACCTCTCCAAAGAGGTTGGCGGAGCCCAGATCTATCTGAAACGCGAAGACCTTAATCACACCGGCGCCCACAAGGTGAACAACACAATCGGGCAGGCGCTGCTGGCACGTCGCATGGGCAAAAAGAAGGTGATCGCCGAAACTGGAGCCGGCCAGCACGGCGTGGCAACGGCCACAGTTGCAGCCATGTTCAACATGGAGTGCAATATCTATATGGGACGCGAAGATATCAGGCGCCAGGCACCCAACGTATTCCGCATGAAGCTGCTCGGTGCCAAAGTGGTGCCGGTTGATTCCGGAACCGCCACGCTAAAAGATGCCGTCAACGAAGCGCTGAGGGTCTGGGTCGCCACCTGTGAAGATACCTATTACATCTTCGGAACCGCAGCCGGCCCGCATCCGTTCCCGCTGATGGTGCGACAGTTCCATACCGTCATAGGACAGGAGGCGCGTCACCAGTGTCTGGCTCAGACCGGTCGACTGCCCGATGTCGCCGTGGCATGTGTTGGAGGCGGCTCCAATGCTATCGGCCTGCTGCACCCCTTCTATGATGATAACGATGTCCGACTGGTTGCCGTTGAAGCAGGAGGCCACGGGCTGGATGGAGATGAGCATGCGGCATCATTGGCTGCAGGCAAACCCGGAATTATCCACGGCAGCCTCAGCTACCTTCTTGAGGATGATGAGGGTCAGGTCAAAGGTACACACAGTATCTCAGCCGGTCTGGATTATCCCGGTGTCGGGCCGGAACTTGCCGCCATGCTCGATGCCGGACGTCTTGACCTTGATTCAGCTACCGACAATCAGGCGCTGGATGCTTTTAAAATATTGACCCGCTGCGAAGGAATTATCCCTGCCCTGGAGTCGAGCCATGCACTGGCCGCGGGTATGCGCATTGCAGCAGCGATGTCTCCCGAGCAAACCGTACTGATCAACCTCTCGGGTCGCGGCGACAAGGATATGGGAACTGTTTTCGAACTGCTTGGCGATGAGATCGAAGGGGAGCAGGCATGAGCGCGATGCGATTAAGCGGGGTCTTCACACGCTGCAGAAACGAGGGGCGCGCCGCCCTTGTAGGTTATCTGACAGCAGGCGACCCAGACGTGTCCACCAGCCGTGATCTGTTGGCAACGCTGGCAAAGCATGTCGATATTCTCGAGGTTGGCATGCCCTTCTCCGATCCGATGGCGGACGGGCCGGTGATTCAGGCGGCAAGCGAACGCGCCCTTGCCTCCGGCACGAAAATTGCCGATGTGTTTGCACTTACTGCAGAACTGCGCTCGGCCAATCCCGACCTGGGCATCGTGCTGATGGGTTATGCCAATATTGCCTACGCCATGGGCTTTGACACCTTTGCCGAAAGGGCAGTGGCGGCTGGCGCCGATGGGGTTCTGCTTGTCGACATACCTCCTGAAGAGGGGGGTATCTGTGATGATATCTTTGCGCGCCACGGTCTTGATCGCATCCTGCTGTTATCGCCCACATCGACAGATGAGCGCATTCGCCTCGCCTGCAGCAAGGGCACCGGTTTTATATATTACGTTTCGCTGACCGGCATTACCGGCGCCGAGATGGGGGCCATCGATCAGATTCGCCAGAAGACAACCCATATCCAGTCGATGACCGACATGCCTGTCTGTGTCGGATTCGGAGTTAAGACTCCCGAACAAGTTGCAGAAGTTGGTGCCTTTGCGGATGGTGTTGTGGTTGGCAGCCATTTCGTATCGCAAATCACATCAAATCCGGACAGCGGAAGTATCATAACTGCGCTAGACAGATCCGCTCTGGCCATGAAAAGCGCCATCGCTAAAAAAGGATAAGGAGAGGATTTGAGGCTCAAGGTTCTAGGATGTTATGGTGGCCAGCTGCTTGGCTTTCGCCTGACCTCGTTTCTTGTAAACGACTCCATCCTGCTTGATGCGGGCTCCCCCACCGAGGTATTGACGCTTGAAGAGCAGCACAGCGTTCGACACATCTGCCTGTCGCATACGCATCTTGACCATATCAAGGATATCGCTTTTCTCGCCGACAACCGCTCGCTCAAACGTCTCGGCGGCAATAAAGCCAACCGTACAGTGCATGTCCACAGCCTCCCGCCGAACAATGAAACCCTGCGCAGCCACTTCTTTAACGATGACATCTGGCCCGATTTCACATCCATCCCGACGCAGGAGGATGCGATCATCCAGCTTCATGACATCGTGGCCGAACAGCCATTTGAGATCGACGGCGTGCAAGTTACAGCCATCGGCGTGAACCATCCTGTACCCTGCACAGGATTCCTGCTGGAACAGGAAGGGAAACAGCTTCTCTACAGTGCGGACACGGGTAACACCGACCGCATCTGGGAAATTGCCAACCGGCAGCCCAATCTGAAGGCGGTGATTCTGGACTGCTCATTCCCGAACAGTTACCAGAACCTTGCCGATATCAGCGGTCACCTGACGCCGAATGGTGTCAAACGGGAACTGCAAAAGTTCAATGCAGTTGGTAGGGTTCCGGTCTATCTGTATCATATGAAGCCGGAGACGCTGAATGTCATGACCGCTGAGGTGGAGGCAATGAATATCCCGCTTCTGCGCATGCTGACGCAAGTAGATGAATTTCTCTTCTAAGGATAGGTTGAGGTCACCACTATGAGCTGGTTTACACGCCTGATTGAAACACCGAAAAACATTCTGAAATCGAATGATTCAGGATCGCCGGAAGGACTGTGGGTCAAATGCCCGGGATGTTCCGAAGCGCTCTACAACAAAGAGCTGGCACGCAACGGCATGGTCTGCTCGAAATGCCGCCATCACATGCGCATGTCCTCCCTGCAGCGAGCCGAACTGCTTTTCGATGCCAACACATTTGAGGAGCTCGACAAAGAGCTGCGTTCCGAAGATCCATTGAACTTCAAGGATAAGAAAAAATATAAGGATCGCACCCGCGACGCGAATAAGAAGGCCGGGCCTGAAGATGCTGTTCGCAACTACCTTGGTGATATTCAGGGACGCACCGTATCGGCTTCGATTTTCGAATTTGCCTATATGGGCGGGAGCATGGGCTCTGTTGCAGGTGAAAAAATCGTGCGTGGCATGGAGCATGCCTTGAAGCGCAACTGCCCCTATATTCTGATCACGGCCTCCGGTGGTGCACGCATGCAGGAGGGCGTCCTCTCGTTGATGCAGATGGCAAAAACATCTTCGACCGTCAACCAGCTTAACAGTGCCAAGCTGCCTTTTGTCTGCCTGCTGACCGATCCGACCATGGGTGGTGTTTCTGCATCACATGCATGGCTGGGTGACGTGATCATTGCCGAGCCAGGTGCATTGATCGGTTTTGCAGGACCTCGCGTGATTCAGGAAACCGTAGGACAGAAGCTGCCCGAAGGCTTCCAGCGCTCCGAATTCCTGCTTGAGCACGGCCTGATCGATGCTGTGGTAGACAGACGCGACCTGCGCGACTATCTGGCCACGCTCTTCAATCACCTTACCGACCGTTCATTCCGCCAGGCAGGCTGAAGCAGGTTTTACTCTGAACAGAGAGAAACCCTCCAGCATCGATGCGTGGCTGGCGGAGCTGGGGAATCCGTCCGCCGACCGCGATTACAAGCCGGGACATGAACGGGTCCGCCAGCTGCTGTCACACATCCGGCCATTTCGCCCGAAGCTGCGCATTCGCGTTGCCGGCACCAATGGCAAAGGCTCCACCTGTTTCATGTTGGCTGCGGCCCTGAAAAGTTGCGGACTTAAGGTCGGGCTCTATACCTCGCCTCACATTCTCGAATTCAACGAACGCATCCGCATTGATGGGGTTCCGGTAGCAACCAAAGCGCTTGAGCAGGGTCTTTCCAGACTGATGCCGCATGCGATTGCCGCTGGCGCCTCCTACTTTGAAACGGCGACTGCGCTGGCGCTGGATCAGTTCGCGATAGCCAACGTGGATGTCGAAATCCTCGAAGCAGGAGTCGGAGCAAGACTTGATGCCTCCACGGCGGTGGATGCGGATATGGCACTGATCACACCTATAGGCATCGATCATCAGGCATGGCTGGGCGACACACTGTGCAAGATCTCCGATGAGAAGGCGTTTGTGATGGCTGGCTGCCGCTATTGTCTCTCTGCACCGCAACCACCGGATGTGATGGTACAGCTCAGGCTGTTCAATCCGGAGCTCGTCGAAACAACGACTGAACCATGGCCTTCGCTCGCAGTTACAGGCCGGCACCAGCTGGTGAACGCGTCCCTCGCCTATGCCGCTGTAAAGGTTCTGGCTGATCACGGGAGTATCTCCTGTGACCTGAAGCGCGCCAGAGAAGCCATCGCGGCTTGCCATGTTCCCGGCAGACTGCAGAAAATCACGCTTGGCAGGGCTGAAGTCTGGCTGGATGCGGCACATAACCGCCACGCCGTTGAAGCCCTGCTGCCTACGCTGAAGATGCTGGCTGACCCGTTAGATGCAATCCTGGTTTTTACCCGGGAGGACCGCTCCCTTGAGGATTGCATCCCGCTGCTTGCGCCTTACACGAAATCAGTAGTTACAAGGCTGGAGTCGATCTCTGCACCAGCTGCCCTGAAGGAGCAGCTTTGTCTGCACCCAGACGGATCATTTCTAGTGCTGGGCTCATTCATCACCGTGGCAGAAATTCTCCGGCACAGCGACCAGCTAAAGCAATAGCTTGAGCCCAGCCAGGATGGCGGGCGACCCTTGTTAATCGACGTTAAAACCTTCAACGCCGCGACGCATCCCCAGCGGACCGGTTCGTGTCATCTCGATGATTCCGAATGGTTCAAGCTCTTCGAGCACACTATCAAGCAGCTCCACCTTGCCGGTAAACTCAAGAATCATGTGGCTATCGATATGGTCATCAATCACTCTGGCATCATGCTTCTCGGCCACTTCAAGCAGGCCATCGTAGCTGTCACCATCGGCTTTGACCTTCACCATCAGCATGCCCCGCTCAAAATGAACGGTATGTGATATATCTTCCACCTTGATCACCGGAACCAGCTTGTTGAGCTGCTTCTTGATCTGTTCAATCACATGCTCATCACCAATCGTCACCAGCGTCATGCGGCTTACCGTTCTATCCTTAAGCGGCGCCACATTCAGCGTTTCGATATTATAGCCACGCGCAGAGAAGAGCCCTGCCACACGGGTCAGAACACCGAATTCGTTTTCAACAAGAATCGTAATCGTATGTCTCATGACAGCACCATCTCATCCAGAGCGGCTCCGGCCGGAACCATCGGGAACACATTTTCCTCTTTGGATACCGCAACATCGACAATGACAAACTGATCATTCTCACCCAATGCCCTGTCCAGCGCCGCATCCAGTTCATCGAGCCTGTCCACGCGAATGCCGGTTCCACCATAGGCTTCTGCCAGTTTGATGAAGTTCGGCAGGGAGTCGAAATAGGACTGCGAATAGCGGGACTCGTAGAACATCTCCTGCCACTGGCGAACCATGCCCATGTATCCGTTGTTAAGAATAATCACGACAACCGGCAGGTTATACTGGAAGGCCATGGAGAACTCCTGACTGCACATCTGGATCGATGAGTCGCCGGTAAAGATCACGACCTTCTCATCCGGTTTGGCAACCTGGGCCCCGATCCCTGCCGGCAGGCCATAACCCATCGTGCCGAGACCCCCGGAAGTGAGCCAGCGGTTGGGGCGATTGAATCCGTAGTGCTGAGCGGCCCACATCTGATGCTGACCTACGTCAGTGGCTACAATCGCGTTACCTTCAGTTTTCTCATATACCCTGCGGATCACCGTCTGAGGTTTAATCGGCCCATCTTCGGCCTGAACAAAGCCCAGAGAATCCTTGGCACGCCACTCTTCAATCTGCTCCCACCAGAGCTCGAGCGCTTCACCGTTGGGGGTGATATTGCGGCGGGCAATCTCCTCGAGAAGCTGCTTCAGGACCACGCCGACATCACCCACGATAGGCAGATGCGCGCGAATATTCTTCGAAATTGAGGATGGATCCACATCAATATGGATCACCTCTGCATCCGGTGCAAAGGCATCAAGGCGTCCGGTTACACGATCGTCAAAGCGCGCACCGATGGCAACCAGCAGGTCACAGTGTGAAACTGCCATGTTTGCCTCATAGGTGCCGTGCATGCCGAGCATGCCGAGGAAATGTTCATCGTCATGAGGAATACCGCCCAATCCCATCAACGTATTGGTCACCGGTGCATTCAGCGCATGCGAAAGCTCACGCAGCAGTGCCGCGCTTCCATGCGAGTTCATAATGCCGCCGCCGGTATAGATAACAGGACGCTTGGCCGCTGCCATTGACCTGACCGCCCGCTTGATCTGGCCCGGATGTCCCTGCGTGACCGGCTGGTAAGAGCGCATGCTGACTTTTTCCGGCCAGACAAATTCGCAGATATCGATACTGATATCCTTGGGAATATCGACAAGAACCGGCCCCGGTCGCCCTGTCGTGGCAATATGAAAAGCCTGACGAATAATCAGCGCCAGATCCTCAACACGTTTAACCAGGAAGTTGTGCTTGGTGGCCGAACGGGTAATACCGACAACATCTGCCTCCTGGAAGGCATCGTTTCCGATCAGTGCCGAGGGCACCTGCCCGGAAAAACATACGGTCGGAATCGAATCGGCCAGCGAGTCGGCAAGCCCTGTGACTGCATTAGTGGCCCCGGGCCCGCTGGTTACCAGTGCCACGCCGCACTTTCCTGAGACGCGCGCATAGCCGTTGGCTGCATGCAGTGCAGCCTGTTCGTGGCGGACAAGGTAATGTTTGAAATGGCTCTGCTGGAAAATCGCATCATAGATCTGCAGCACCGAACCACCGGGGTATCCGAATATGGTATCCACGCCTTCACGTTTCAGGCATTCAACAAAGATTTCAGCGCCGCTCAGTTTCATGGTCGTTTTACCACTCTCAGAAGGAAAAAATAGAATCCGGAAAGCTGCACCCCGTCCGCCTGAGGGTCAAGAAAGCGAGTTCGATTAAACCCGTTGAAAATAAGGGAATTAATCGAGCTTAAGCTCCATCAGAACGGCATCCTCTGAAAGCCCCGACGCATCCGGCGCATAATAGTTTTTTCGGTAGCCGCTCTCTCTGAAGCCCAGTTTGGCATACAGGCTTCGCGCTGCCGCGTTGGAAACACGCACCTCCAGCATGATAACTGCAATACCGCTACTGGATTCGATAAGCGCCTGTGTCATCGCTTCGGCAAGCCCTCGTCTGCGAAACTGCTCGCCTACGGCAATCTGCATGATCTGTGTTTCATCAAGGATACTCATGCTCAGCAGGTATCCGGCCAGTTCATGGCCTCGCTCGCAGATGATCAGGTCATAACCTGTTTCCAAGGCCGAATAGAGTGACTCGTAAGACCAGCTGGAGTCGAAACTCTCTCGACTCAGGCGGTAAACGGCATCAAGGTCTTCGATGCCGCCACTACGCAGTGAATATCGGTCAGGCAGATTCAGGTAACTCCACCTGCTCTTTCCAGCCGCAACCTTCCGTGACACAGACATGTTCGGTACCACGGCGCTTGGTCTTCTTCTCTGTTACAAACGGCGCCTGACACTCGGGGCACTGTCTGTCGATCGGTTTATCCCACAGCGCACTCTTGCATTTCGGATAACCCGAACATGAGTAGAAAACCTTGCCGCGACGCGACTTCTTCTCCAGGAAGGTGCCCTTGCCGCACGCTGTACATTTGATGCCGGTATCCACCGGCTTCTCCATAGGCTGGATATTCTTGCACGCCGGATAAGCAGAACAACCGAGGAATTTACCGTAGCGGCCACTCTTGATTACCATCGGTTCACCGCACTTTTCACACTTCTGGTCGGAAAGTTCGGGCTCCTCTGCTGCCTCGCCGTTACCATTTCCATTGAGCGGCTTGGCCTGTTTGCACTCGGGATAACCGGTACAGGCCAGGAACTTGCCATATTTACCCAGCTTGATTGCCATCGGCTTGCCGCACTCGGGACACTTCTCGTCGGTCATCTCACCTGCGGGCCTAGGGCGCCCCATGGCGCTGTCCACCTTGGCCTTGAATGGAGTCCAGAAGTCTCGCAATACAGGCTTCCACTCCTGCTCACCACGCGCCACGCCATCAAGTCTGTCCTCGATATTGGCAGTGAACTTTACGTCTATGATATCATCGAAACTGATCGTGTTTTCGAGCTTGCCAAGAAGGTAGTCGTTCACATGCTCGCCGGTATCGGTCGGCACAAAGCGCTTCTTCTCCATATCGACATATTTCCGCTCCCTCAGAACGTTGAGGATCGATGCATAGGTGGAGGGGCGACCGATGCCGTCCGCTTCCAGCTCCTTGACCAGCGTCGCCTCGGAGAACCGCGGCTTGGGCTCGGTGAAATGCTGCTTTGCCTCCGCCTCTTTAATCGTTACGGCATCACCGGCAGCCAGCGGTGGCAGCAACTTCTCCTGCTCCTGCTTGCCCGGCTCATCAGTGCCCTCAATATAGAGCTTACGGAAACCCGGAAATGCCAGCGTAGAGCCTGTAGCGCGCAGCGTAAGCTTGTCCGCGCCTGTGCCCGACTCAATGTCAGCACGCACCTGGTCGAGAATGGCGGGCGCCATCTGCGAGGCCAGCGCACGTTTCCAGATCAGCTTATAAAGCTTCAGACCATCGCTATCGAGTACGCGTTTCAGTGAATCCGGCGTGCGATGGATAGAGGTAGGGCGAATCGCCTCATGGGCCTCCTGCGCGTTTTTGCTCTTGGTCTTAAAACGGCGAGGCTGAGCAGGCAGAAAACTGTCACCGTAGTTGTTGCCGATATAGTCGCGCATCTCGACAATGGCATCTTCAGAGAGGGAGACGGAGTCGGTTCGCATGTAGCTGATCAGGCCGACAGGCTCTCCTTCCACCTCGATACCTTCATAAAGCTTCTGCGCCACCTGCATCGTTTTCCTGGCTGTAAAGCCCAGCTTGCGGGAGGCATCCATCTGTAAAGTGGTGGTGATAAACGGGGCGGCCGGCTGCTGCTTGCTCTGCTTCTTCTGCACCTCTGAAACGAGAAAGTCGCCTTTTGCCACCCGTCGCGCCATCACCTTCGCATTAACACCGTCGGTAATAGCAAATTTGCCTAACGGTTTATCTTCGACCGCATGCAACTGGGCCTGAAAAAGGCCATCAGCGACCTCGCATTCGGAATTGATAGTCCAGAACTCTTTCGGTTTGAATTCGCGAATATGCTGTTCGCGCTCACAGATCAGGCGCAGCGCGACTGACTGAACGCGGCCGGCAGAGAGGCCGCTGCGCACCTTGCGCCACAGCAGCGGCGAAAGCGTAAACCCCACGAGATAGTCAAGCGCACTTCGGGCCTGCTGGGCATCGACCAGCTGCATGTCCACCTCCGATGGGTTCGCAATGGCCTCGGTAATCGCCTTCTTGGTAATCTCATTGAAGGTAATGCGCTGTACCGTTTTACCTTTCAGGCTGCCGCGCTCCCTGAGCACCTCGGCAACATGCCACGCAATCGCCTCTCCCTCGCGATCCAAATCGCTTGCGAGAATAAGCGTGTCGGCCTTCTTCATGGCCGTGTTGATGGCATCCAGCCGCTTCTTCTTATCGGCAATCACCTGATACTTGATAGCAAAATCGTTGTCCGGGTCGACAGAACCATCCTTCTTGGGAAAGGCGCGCACATGGCCATAGGAGGCCAGAACTTTGTAGCCTTTTCCCAGGTATTTTTCGATCGTTTTAGCTTTGGCGGGCGACTCCACCACAACAACAGCACTCATGAATAATTGTTACTCCGCGCTTAACTGATAGCGGCTGCCGGGCAGGCGTTCGATGACACCCTGCAGCTCAAGGGCGAGCAAGATGGGGGAAAGCTCTGGCAGGGTCAACCCGCAAGTTTCTGTGAGTTCATCCAGATGCAGTCTTTCATGGCCTAGGACCGCAACGATTTTAGCCTCATATTCATTGACCGGCTGGTAGCTTCTCTGCTTCTGGTTGCGCACGCTTTTGCCTGCATCCCAGCCAAGCTCTGACATGATGCAGGATGGATCCGTGGCCAGCACGGCACCATCCCGAATCAGCTGATGGCATCCTGCGTGATTGCCTGTCTGCAGTGAGCCAGGTACGGCAAACACCTCGCGGCCATATCCCGCCGCAAGCCGTGCCGTAATCAGGGACCCGGATCGTACATCCGCCTCCACAACAAGCGTCGCAGGAGCCAGCGCGGCAATAATCCGGTTGCGCCGGGGAAATTGCTCAGGGCGCGCACCCTGGTCCGGAAGAAATTCTGAAATCACACAGCCCTGCCTGCAGATCGCCTCTGCCTGCGCCTGCTGCTCCCCACTCAGGCTGGCCAGTCCGCAGCCAAGAACAGCTATGGTTGGTGAACCTCCCTCCAGTGCACCGCCATGGGATGCCGCATCGATCCCGCAGGCCATGCCGCTGACAATGGTGACCCCCTGATCGGAAAGGTAACGGCTCCAGCGCCGTGAAATCAGGGCCCCCTCGCGACTTGCCCGTCGCGCCCCGACCACAGCCAGCATCTTTTCACTGTTAAGAGCGACCGCATCGCCTTTCGCGAAAAGCAGCAGTGGCGCGTCATCAATTCCCTTCAGCGCTTCGGGCCAGAGATCATCATCGGGAGAGATCAGCCTGATGCCTGCAACCTCACACTGTTTCAGAACGGCAACAGCGTGCTCGGGATGGCTACCCTTCAGAGCAGTTCGCAATGAGGGGCCGATACCGGCAACATTCGACCAGGTTTCGTCACCGGCAGAAAAGACTCCCTCCACGCTGCCCGCCGCATCGACAAGCTTGCGGCCAAGCAGCGGCCCTATGCCTGAAACAAGTGACAGCCGAAGCCATGCAATCGCCTGCCTGCTCGCAGCTGCTACTGCCACAGAAGAGGTACTACTGCTGGCCGGTACTCAGCACCGTATCGCCGATCTTGATAGGGGCAGTCGAATCGGTAATCAGAGCAAGAGAGGCCTGTTCCTGAGGAACCAGCACAATCACCTGACCCACCTTCTCCCTTGGCAGACGAACCTTCTCTCCGCTCACCGCATCATTGATGACACGGCCGTTCTGGTAGATTGACATCACCGTTCCGGCCTTGATGCCGTCCCTTATGCCGAGGCTGATGCCGAGCACCTGATGCTGGCCCGCCAGTTCGCCATTGTGGCGGATATATAACACTGAGCCGGACATTGGCCGCGCAGCACTCTGCGGCACGACTTTCAGGTCGGGATCGCGAGCAGGCTTAAGGCGGTCTCCGCGCGAGATCTCCTGAAACACCTTCTCCACAACGGCACGATGTACACCACCCTCTTCGGAAGTCACCCTTATCTGGCCAAGGTGTTCGACAAGCACGCCCACTGCATCGCCGCTGGCCGGATCAACAACTGTTTTGGTGGTACGGAAAACATCGAACAGCGTTCCGGAGTTCGCCGGTTGATTCAGCTCCGCATAGACAAGTTCGTGCAGGCCGAAATTGATGCGCTCATCTCTTGCATCAAGGATATGCCCAACCCCCTGCAACTGGTCCGGGTGGATGAAATCCTGCCGCATGAGGGCTGTCATCACGATTGAGGAGTCGACAGCTCCCTCCAGCCGCTCAACTGGCTTAACCACTATGTGCGGAGCAAGCTTCACCACTCTCAGCCCACCAGGGCGTCCGCCATCGAACCATATCTCGCTGCCGGGGTAGATCAGATCCGGATTGGTGATATACAGGTTGCGCTCCCATATTTTCAGCCATTTCCATGGGTCTTTGAAAAAGTGGTCGGCGATATCCCAAAGGGTATCCCCTTTCTTTACGATATAGGGCTGCGGCACATTCGGCTTGAGATCACTGGCCGTGACCACCTCATTCACCACAAGCTCATCTGCCTGAACAGCGGCAGGTGATGCATATATGCTGAACAGCGCGACGATCAGGATTACCGGACTAAATTTCATAACTGCCTCCACACTGTTGCCGTAACTGTACCTGCATGTTCTCTGGTTGATCCGGCGAAATTCTACGCATTCGGACTGGCCTTGCGCTTTTCGCCAAGGGCCGGTTCGCTACCATCAATCAGCCTGCGAATGTTGCCAGCGTGCTTTATTGCCACCAGTGAAGCAAAAAGAAGCCCAACTATCAATGCCGGGATTGAACCGCCTGTAATCCAGATGAGCAGCGGCAGTGCCACTGCACCTCCTATTGAGGCCAGTGACACATACCTGAACCGCCAGATCAGCAGAGCAAAAATTATAACGCCAAGCAGCGATGCAAGCGGCTGCCATGGCAACATAGCCCCCAACATTGTGGCAACGCCTTTACCCCCTTTGAACTTCAGATAGACCGGGAACACATGGCCAACAAAACTTGCAGCCGCTATCGCAGCTATCCACGCCTCGGGCAATTCCAAGGCAACCGCAATGGCGACCGGAACAAGGCTTTTGGCAATATCGGCCAGCAGCGTCAGAATGCCCACCAGCTTCCCGCCGGTGCGCATGGCATTGGTGGCCCCGATATTGCCACTGCCGTACTCTCGCGGATCGCGTTTTGCCAACAACTTGCTCAGCAGCAGCCCAAAGGGCACTGCTCCAAGCAGGTAAGCCGCAATAACTGAAAGGGAAAGGTTTAGGCTCAAACGCCGCCCTTACGATAACGCGTACGCATATCATCCAGATCATGCTGAATCGTTTCGGCACGGTTGCCGCAAATATAACTCGGCAATACCTGCTCAAGGGGTGCGGCCTTACCGAAAATGGCCGGGAACGGCTCATCGCCTTCAACCACGTTATCGCGCCCCAGAAGCACCAGCTGATCGCGGGTAATCGGCGGTGTCGGCAACACCGAGGTAAACGCAGCCATCAGGAATGCCGCCACTCCGGGCACTGGAATCAGGGTGCGCTTGATGCCAAGCTCCTTAAGCATCAGCTCCAGCAGCTCCCGGAAGGTGTAGCTTGCAGGACCGCCCAGTTCGAAGGTGCAGCCTGCAACATGGCTGTTACCGATCGAAGCCACAAAGGCACGCGCCACATCCTCTACCCACACCGGCTGGAAGCGGGTTTCGCCTGAAATCACCGGCAACACCGGCAACATCTGGCTCATCGCCTTGAACTTATTGAAGAAGGAGTCACCCGCTCCGTAGATAATCGAGGGGCGGAAAATTGTGTAATTCAGACCTGACGCGGCCACCAGCGCTTCCGCTTCAGCCTTGGTGCCGGCGTATTTGCTCCCCTCCACCTGACCTGCCCCAAGCGCGCTCATATGAAGCAGCTGTTTTACGCCCGCGCTCCTGCACGCCTCCAGCACGTGGCCTGCACCTTTTGTATGCGCTGCTTCAAAATTCTGCCGCCCCTTCTCAAACAGAAGTCCGACCAGATTGATGACCACATCGACGCCTGCAACAGCCTCGGCAAGGCCGCTGCCATCGGTCACATCCACACGTGCCAGACGAACCCCCTTGACCAACTGATCCCGAGCCCTGGCCGGATGACGACAGGCTACTGTCACCTGATGCCCTGCTGCTACCGCCTGACGTGCAATAGCGCGACCCACAAAGCCGCTGCCACCGATAATACATACGCGCTTTCCCATCATCCTCTCCTCTGTGAAGTTGTTTACAGTGGTAAGTATGAGCCTGACGCAGATTAGGTCAATGCGTCCGCAGGTATGGAATCGCTTCCCAGCTGCAAATATTTTGCTAAGCTAGGATTCACGGATAGGAGGGCATGTCATGCGCCGCAACCACGATCACTTGGCCACAAGGCTTCTGAGACAGTATTGATCCTAGAAATGCCTGATATCGACAGTATTCGCAACCTCCCGGAGGCACTGTTTCGCACTACCGATGTTGCGGCTGCACGCCCCGCGCAGTGGTATCGCAAAAATGGAGAGTACCTGCCGATCACCTATGCCCAGCTGACCACAAGAGTACGCCGTGTTGCTTCAGGGCTGATGAGCGCCGGCATCAACCCCGGAGACCGAATCGGTCTGCTGATGGAGAACCGGCCGGAGTGGGCGGTGGTCGATTACGCTATCCTCGCCATCGGTGCTGTGACTGTTCCGCTCTACTGCACCTACCGGCCACAGGATATTGCCTATGTTCTGGAGGATTCCGGCACCACTATGGCTCTCACCTCTGGCGGCCACCTGCTGCGCGACCTGAAAAAAGCGGCCTCCGAATGCCCTGCCCTGAAACGCATCTATGCCGTTGATGAGGACGGCGATGGCAAGCTTGTACACAACCTGACCAAGCTTGAGGGCGGCGATGTTGACGAAGAGCGGCTGAACAGGCGGCTGACCAGAATCGAGCGGGAGCAGCTGGCGACGATTGTTTACACCTCCGGCACCACAGCCAACCCGAAGGGTGTCATGCTCACGCATGGCAATATCCTCACCAACCTTGAAACAGTCCCCAATGTCATCGAGCTGCTACGCGAAGAGCGTATGCTCTCGTTTCTGCCGCTTGCGCATACGCTGGAGCGAACCGCCAGCCACTTTCTCCCCTACACCTACGGCATATCGGTCGCGTTTGCCGAGAGACCGGACACCGTCGCCAAAAACATGGCTGAAGCCAGGCCGACTATTATGGTGGCAGTTCCACGTATGCTGGAGGTGGTGCGCAGCCGCATCCTGGGGCAGATCGCAAAACAGTCGCCACTTAAGCAGAAACTGTTCAACACCTATTTCGACCTGGCCTGCAAAAAGAGCTGCGGCCCTGTAGAGGGGTGGATGCTGAAGCTGCTGGATAAACTCGTGGGCGAGAAGATCCGCGCACGCTTTGGCGGCAGGATGCGCGTAATGGTTTCCGGTGGAGCACCTCTTAATCCGGAGGTCGCTCTATTTTTCGAAGCACTGAAACTGCCGGTACTGGAGGGTTACGGCCTTACCGAATCAGCCCCGCTGCTCTCCGCCAACCCGATGCATGACCGGCGCATCGGCTCAGTCGGCCTGCCAGGTAAGGGGGTAGAGATCAAAATTGCCGAGGACGGCGAAATCATTGCCCGCGGAAACAACATCATGCCCGGCTACTGGAAAAACAGAAAGGCGACCAAAGAGGCGCTGATCGATGGCTGGCTGCATACCGGCGATGTCGGCGAGTTCGACAAGGATGGATACCTCAGGATCACCGACCGCAAGAAAGACATCATCGTCAATTCGGGTGGTGAGAATATTGCCCCGCAACGCATCGAAGGGTTACTGGTGACACATGAAGAGATTGATCAGGTCGTGGTTTATGGCGACCAGAAACCCTATCTCGTTGCGCTTCTCGTTCCCAATCAGGAGGCATGTGTTGCATGGGCCAGAGAGCAGGGCCTGCCCGAAACCGACTGGGATCAACTCTGCGATTCGGGCATTCTGAAGAAGCACCTGCAGATGCGCATCAGCAACATGCTGAAACCGCTCAATTCCTTCGAGCAGGTGCGCCGTATTCACCTGCTGCACAAACCCTTCACCATCGAATCGGGGCTTATGACCCCGACCATGAAGATCAAGCGACGCAAGGTCTATGAAATGTATCGCAAGGTTCTCGAAGCACTTTATGCTTAGTAATCTGCGCGCCGAAACCGCATGCATTCGCCTCCGCTGCATAGCTTTGAGGGCATCATCGCAACCTCCACCCATGGCAGAGAGCTGCTCTAGCTTTTTGATATACCCAAGTCATACTTTTGCCATTGCAGGCAGAAAAGCAGGTTAGCGAAATAACCTTGTTATGATGAATCATCCAACAAACCGTTCAACGCCTCATGGGGAGGGTCGAATGCAAGATATGGAATCAAAACCGCAGCCGACACTGATCATTGGCGGCGGTCATGGCGGAACCGAGTTCCTTAAGCTGCTTTTAGATGTGCCGCTGTATGATATTATTGGCATTGCAGATATTAATGCTGATGCCCCGGCCTTTAAGATAGCCGAAAAGTTCAATATCCCTATTTACCATGATGCCGAAGAGGCATTGAACGCATGCCGCCCGTGTACTGCTTTTAATTTTACAAATAATGAAACCATCTCGGAAGCTGCAGCGGCAATCATAGGGCCAAGCAGCATCATCGGGGGTCATGAGGCGTACCTGATCTGGAAGATGGCCATCCAGATGCAGGATGTACGAAACAGCCTTGAAAAAAGCATGCTCCTGACCGAGGCAATAGTATCCAGTGCACTGGAGGGGATCATTGTCATTGATTCCAAAGGAATCGTTAAGGTTTTCAACCCTGCAGCAGAGAGGCTTTTCGGCTTCAGCCAGGCAGAGGTTATCGGCAGTAATATCAACATGCTGATGGCGGAGCCGGACAGGAGTGCACACGATAGCTACATTGAACGCTACCTGTCGACGCGATCGGCCCATGTTGTTGGCATTGAACGCGAAGTTGATGCCATGCATAAAAACGGGCGCATTTTTCCCATCTCACTCTCTGTGAGTGAGATGGTTTCAGAAAGTGAGAATGAGAATTTATTTGTCGGCATTGTGGCTGACATTTCCGAGCGCAAGAAGAATGAAGCATCGATGAAAAAGCTGGTCCACTTCGATCCGCTCACAGGGCTTGCCAACAGGACACTTTACTACGACCGACTCAGCAGTGCGATGGCACAGGCCAAGAGACAGAAACAAGAGGTGGCCACACTCTTTCTGGACCTTGATGGCTTCAAAGCCGTAAACGACACACATGGCCATGAGATCGGCGACCTGTTACTCAGGGAGGTCGCCTGTCGACTGCTTCGGTCCACACGCGAAGTCGATACTGTTGCTCGCTTCGGTGGCGATGAATTTGCCTTCGTTCTTGTCGATGTGAAAGGCAGGGAAAATGTAACCGCCATTGTCGACAAGCTGATCACTCTGATTTCTGAACCATACAAGCTCAATGACCATAAATGCATTATTGGCGGAAGCATTGGCATCTCCATCTACCCGGAAGATAGTGAGGATATGTCGGATCTCATTAATCAGGCGGATTCAGCGATGTATGCCGTTAAAAAAAGCGGCAAGAATGCTTTCAGGTTTTATGACAAGAGCATGTCCTATTAGAGGAGTTCTCTAAAGCAGCGCATCCTCTGAACGCCGTACGCCCCAGCGTTATCGACAGCAACAAGACTCGAACCCAGTCGAAAGAAGGGGCTCAACGAAGACGAAAGACAGATGCGACAGTTTGCCATATTGTCTGATAAACCCCTTGCGATAATATTCTGGCGAAGTCGGGCACGGAGGACGGTCTAAGCCAAGCCGGCCTTCGTGTTCGCACAAACCTCTATAGTGATTTCTTCCAGAGTATTGATCTGACTTCTAGCCCGGCCTCACTCATGCCGGGCTATTTTGTCTGGTGGTCAGGAGTGCGGCTTCTCCACATGGCGCAGGGTCGGCCCTACATAGAGCTGGCGCGGGCGATCAATGCCGTGGGCGGTGTCGCCCTTAAGTTCCAGCCAATGACTTACCCAGCCTGAAGTGCGCGCCACGGCAAAGAGGGCGGTGAACATGCGGCGGGGGAATCCCATGGCGCTGAGCAGGATACCGGAATAGAAGTCGACATTCGGATAAAGCTTCTTCTCGATGAAGTACTCATCACTCAACGCCACGCGCTCCAGTTCCAGCGCAATCGCCAGCAGCGGATCATTCTCCTTGTTCAGGTGCTTCAGTACCGATTTGGTCATGTCACGGATAATTGCTGAACGGGGATCGTGATTTTTATAAACGCGGTGACCAAAACCCATCAGGCGGAACGGATCATTGCGATCCTTGGCGCGCTTGATGGCATTGGGAATGTTTTCGATCGAGCCGATCTGCTCGAGCATATTCAGCACTGCCTCGTTGGCGCCGCCATGCGCAGGGCCCCACAGCGTAGCAATGCCGGATGCGATACAGGCAAACGGGTTGGCGCCTGAAGATGCGGCCATGCGGACAGTTGATGTTGAAGCATTCTGTTCGTGGTCAGCGTGAAGCGTCAGGATCAGGTCGAGGGCTCTGGCAATGACCGGATCGACCTCATATGGCTCGTTGGGCTTGCCGAACATCATCTGCAACAGGTTGCTGGCGTAATCCAGGCGATTGTCAGGATAGCGGGCTGGGCGACCGATACTGTAGGTGTAACAGGAAGCGGCAATTGTCGGCATCTTGGCAAACAGGCGAATCGCCGCCTTCATCTGCTGCTCCGGCTTGCTGTAGTCCTGCAGATCCTGGTAAAAGGCAGAAAGCGCCCCCACCACGCCCACCATCACCGCCATCGGATGGGCATCGCGGCGAAAACCCCTGTAGAAGCTGAGTACCTGTTCATGCAACAGGTTATGGTCATGGATGATACGATTAAATGCATCAAGGTCAGAGGCATCCGGAAGTTCGCCATGCAACAGAAGGTGGGTGACCTGCGTAAAACTGCAGTGGGCGGCGAGCTCTTCGATCGGATATCCCCTGTAGCGAAGAATACCCTTATCGCCGTCAATGTAGGTAATTGCACTTCTGCACGATGCGGTTGATTTAAATCCGGGATCGAAGGTAAGCAGCCCATGGCCACTGTAAAGCTGGCGAACATCGACAGCCGACGGTCCTTCGCTCCCCTCAAGAACAGGAAGGCGGCCAGTGGCCGCCTCTCCGCTTAACTTAAATTCTAATTCGTGTTCACTCATATTGGGCTCGAGTATGACGGAAGCCGCCCTGCTTTCCAAATTCGAGAGGAATTAATTCTTCTTTCATAACAGGGCAGCCACCATCGACGAAGGTCACCTCTTAGTTGCCAGAGCTCTCTTCGTAACTCTCCTCAGCAGCCTCTGCATCGCCTGCTGCACCATCATCAATGACAATGCTCTCTTCAATCTGCTCGGAAGCCTCATCAGCGTAAGCAGCAATGGGCTGTGCCGCCAGCGCCAGGCCGGAAAGCATCAGTGTGGTCAAAATGATTTTGTTCATGAATTCTCCTTGTTTTGTGTTGCGTGATTCTCTTTCTTATCTGTCGAGCGAAGATTCAAAGTGATTCGTAATGTCCGAGAAATCATCTGCATCCCAGTAGTCCCAGCTGTCGAAATCGTCGCTCTCTTTACCGGATTTCCCCGCCCTGCTCTTCTCGTCCAGATCCTGTCGATCTTTTGTGTTGTGCAAACGGTGCTTTTTGTTTCTCATTTGCCCTCCTGATTTCATACTTCATCAGTTCTCACTCACCATTTGAGGATTGTCGATGGCGGAATGATCTTCAGTTATTAGGTTGCGAGTAAATCAAATAATCTTGATCACGGTGATCAAGGAGAGGTGGTCCATTTATGGACGTTGATCTGATACGAACCTTTGTTCAGGTGGCAAAGGCCCGCCATTTCCGCAAAGCTGCTGAACAGCTGTTTCTGACCCAATCAGCGGTGAGTGCCCGCATAAAGCTTCTGGAAGAGAGGCTGGGCGCCAAGCTGTTTGAACGGAGCAAACATCAGGTGTCTCTGACGACTGCAGGCGTTCGCTTTATGGCGCATGCTGAAGAGCTTCTGGCTGCATGGGCCCACGCCTGTCAGGAAGTGCGCCTGCCCGAGCGTGCAACAGCATCTCTTGTGGCCGGTGCTACCGACACGTTATGGAATATCTTCCTGACCGACTGGATGATTACAGCAAGCAAAGCCTTTCCAGAGATGATGATCCGCTCTGAGCTGCACACACCCGAATCGCTGATGCCGGCACTGCTTGACGGCTCACTCGATATCGCAGTGATGTTTGATGCCCCTGCACTGCCAAGACTCTATGTTGAAGAGCTTGGCTCCATATCACTGATCATGGTTGCCGACCGAAAGGGGCTCAATGCCGAGCAGGCGCTCCAATTCAGATTTGTCGATGTCAACTGGGGGGAGTCGTTTGCCGTTGCCATGCAACAGCACTACAGCCACAGCGTGCCGTCACTGCTGCATACAAGTGTTGGCAAGGTGGCGCTTGAATTGATCCTGAAATCCGGGGGAGCTGCCTACCTGCCGCAGCAGATGGTTTCCCGCCACATATCGGAGCACAAACTTTTTCCAGTTGAAGGTACGCCGGCTATCGTCAGGCCCGTTTATGCGGCCATGCTTGCCGGCAAAGAGAGCGACCCCTTGCTGCAGGGAACCGTCGCACAGATGCGTAGTTGCCTGGACGAGACCGCTGGCTCCTCACCCCGGCTGCCGTAAAAAAAAACGGCCCGTGTTTGACACGGGCCGTTCATTCATAATCCCTGCTTCTTCTCTTTAAAGAGCCTTCAGCTCGGCAACTGCAGCCTTGGCATCATCGCCACAAACCTTCTGAGAAGGCATTTTGGTCTTCTTGCCTGAAACGCCCTTGGAGTCACATACCCATGCTTCCAGAGCTTCGTCTGTCCAGGTTGCGCCTGCTGCATTCTGCGCTTCCAGGTATGCGCCATACTTGAAGCCTTCAAGTCCGCCCTGTGCCTTGCCGGCAATGCCTTTCAGGCCGGGGCCAACTTTTTTGTCAGCTGAATCCAGATTGTGGCATGCCTTGCATTTGCCCAGTGCGCTGGCTTCAGCAGTCATCACACCACCCATTACGAATGCAGCCGCGGCTGCAACAAACAGTGCTTTTTTCATAATTTTCTCCTAAGTTAATATGACGGAGTACCTCCCCGCCGACGGTTCAGGCTACTCTGGTCAGATATCGGCCTAAAAGGTGGAAAAAATCCCCCTGTTTGAATATGGATTCTCAGGCACAAAAAAAGGGCGCCTTAGGCGCCCTTTTCATTTGTAGCAGCATAAGTGAACTTACGCGGCTTCATCCTCTGCTGCACCCAGATCACTATCATCTATGACCTGGCTGAGCTCCTCGAGAATATCCGCATCCGGAGCCTTCTCGATGATCTCTTCAGCAACCTCAACCTCTTCAACGGCTGGCTTCGGTGCATTGCGGGTCGCAAGACCGGTACCTGCCGGCAGCAGACGACCAAGAATCACGTTCTCTTTCAGGCCGAGCAGCCAGTCAACCTTGCCGGCCAGAGCCGCTTCGGTGATCACACGCGTGGTCTCCTGGAATGATGCTGCAGAGATGAAGGAGTCGGTATTCAGTGACGCCTTGGTGATACCCAGCAGGATCGGCTCAAATGTTGCAGGTGCCTTGCCTTCGGCTTCCAGATCGCGATTGGTCTGCAGCACATGCTTGCGCACCAGCTGCTCGCCTGCCACGAAGCTAGACTGTCCAGGATCGTTGATCTGAACCTTTCGCATCATCTGGCGGGCAATCACTTCGATATGCTTATCGTTGATCTTCACACCCTGAAGTCGGTAAACCTCCTGAATCTCATCGGTCAGATAGGTCGAAAGAGCCTCTACGCCCATCACCTTAAGGATGTCCTGAGGTGCAGGAGAGCCCTCCATCAGACGCTCACCACGACGTACGCGGTCGCCTTCCTGAACAAGGATCTGAGAACCCTTGGGTATCTGATACTCAAGCGGATCGGATCCATCTGTTGGCTCAACATAAACGCGACGTTTACCGCGAATATCCTTACCAAAGGATATGACTCCGTCAGCAGCCGCGATAAATGCTAGGTTCTTCGGCTTACGCGCCTCGAACAGCTCGACAACGCGTGGAAGACCACCGGTAATATCCTTGGTCTTGCCTGCTTCACGAGGAATTCGTGCCAGCACATGTCCCGCTTTCACCTCAACATCGTGATCGGCATTGAGGATCGCACCTGGTGACAGGAAGTAGCGTGCCGGTGTGCCGGTACGCTCAAGGACAATTGGATCACCCTCAGGGTCCTTAGGATCGACAAGGTGAATCTGAGGACGCAGGGCATCCTTACGGGTATCAGCCTGCTGCGTTACCACACGGCTAGAGAGGCCTGTCACCTCGTCGGACTGCTCACGCATGGTGATGCCCTCTTCGAGGTCGACAAAGCGGATTTTACCATCGGTCTCGGCAATCAGAGGCATGGTATACGGATCCCACTCGGCCAGCTTGTTTCCGGCCTTGATGGCATCCCCATCCTTGACCACAAGATGCGCACCATAAGGGATACGGTGGCGCTCAAGCTCTTTGCCCTTATCTGTGGTAATTACAGCTTCGGTATGACGGTTGATCACGATCTCCGCACCGGAACTGTCGGTAACGGTAATCGAAGACTCAAGCTTCACAACGCCGCCGAACTTCGCTTCAACGTGCGCCTGCTCAGCAGAGCGTGATGCAGTACCACCCACGTGGAAGGTACGCATGGTCAGCTGTGTACCCGGTTCACCGATCGACTGTGCTGCGATAACACCTACGGCCTCACCGATGGAAACCGGTGTGCCGTGAGCAAGGTCGCGGCCATAGCAGTTGGCGCAGACGCCCTCTTCTGCTTCACACGTCAGCACCGAACGGATACGAACGGATTCAACACCGGCTTCATCAATCTTATCGGCCAGCTCTTCGTTAACCATGGCGCCCGCAGGTGCAATCTCGGCTCCCGAAATCGGATCCAGAGCAGACTCAAGCAGAACGCGGCCGAGAATACGCTCATAGAGCGGCTCGATCACTTCACCACCTTCAACAAGTGCGGTCAGGGTCACACCACTATCGGTGCCACAATCCTGAATGCGGACAACAGCATCCTGTGCAACGTCTACCAGACGACGGGTCAGGTAACCGGAGTTAGCGGTTTTAAGTGCGGTATCCGCCAGGCCCTTACGCGCACCATGGGTAGAGATGAAGTACTGCAGAATCGTCAGGCCTTCACGGAAGTTGGCGGTAATAGGCGTCTCAATAATCGAGCCATCCGGCTTGGCCATCAGGCCGCGCATACCGGCCAGCTGGCGAATCTGCTGAGCAGAACCACGGGCGCCTGAATCGGCCATCATATAGACTGGATTAAACGTCTTCGTCTCCTCCGTCTCCTTGCCATCGGCACTGGTCAATGTTTCTGTTGCCAGGTTGTCCATCATGCCGCGGGCAACCTTGTCGGTGGTATGCGTCCAGAGGTCGACCACCTTGTTGTAGCGCTCACCAGCGGTAATCAGACCATCGGCATACTGTTTCTGAACCTTGGCCACCTCAGCCTCGGAAGCGGAAACAATCTCATGCTTGCTCGCAGGAACAACCACATCGCCCAGAGCGAAGGATGCACCCGACTTGGTGGCATAGGTATAGCCGAACACTTTCAGGCGATCAGCCAGCAGAACAGTCGCCTTGTTGCCGGCAAAGCGATAGCACTCCTCAATCAGGGTGCCCACATCCTTCTTGGTCAACTCACGATTGACCGACGAGAACGGCAGCTCTTTTGGCAATATGGTGGAGAGAATGGCACGGCCAACCGTGGTGTGCTCACGCTTGCCGCGTACACGGCAGACAATACGGCTGTGCAGCTCAACAGCGCCAGCATCCAGCGCGCGCTGAACCTCATCCGGAGAGGAGAATACCATGTTCTCGCCCTTGCAGAACGGACGCTCACGGGTCAGGTAGTAGATGCCAAGAACCATATCCTGGGTAGGAACGATTACCGGACTACCGGTTGCAGGCGAGAGAATATTGTTGGTCGACATCATCAGCGCACGTGCTTCGGTCTGTGCCTCAATTGAGAGCGGCACATGTACAGCCATCTGGTCGCCGTCGAAGTCAGCGTTGAATGCGGTACATACCAGCGGGTGCAACTGAATCGCCTTGCCCTCAATCAGGATCGGCTCAAAGGCCTGGATTCCAAGACGGTGCAGGGTTGGTGCACGGTTGAGCATCACCGGATGCTGATGGATCACTTCAGCGAGAATATCCCATACCTCAGGGATACCCTGCTCAACGAGCTTCTTGGCAGCCTTGATGGTATTGGCCAGACCGCGCAATTCGAGCTTGTTATAGATAAACGGCTTGAACAGCTCCAGTGCCATCTTCTTGGGAAGGCCGCACTGATGCAGCTTCAATTCAGGACCGACCACAATCACCGAACGACCGGAATAGTCCACGCGCTTACCGAGCAGGTTCTGACGGAAACGTCCCTGTTTGCCCTTGATAACATCGGAGAGTGACTTCAAAGGACGACGGTTGTTACCAGTGATCGGCTTGCTGCGGCGATCGTTGTCGAACAGCGCGTCAACGGACTCCTGCAGCATGCGCTTCTCATTACGGGTAATGATTTCAGGCGCATTGAGTTCCAGCAGTCGTTTCAGACGGTTGTTACGGTTAATCACGCGACGGTAGAGATCGTTCAGGTCGGAAGTCGCAAAACGGCCACCATCCAGCGGTACCAGCGGACGAATCTCAGGAGGAAGAACAGGAATCACTTCCAGAATCATCCACTCAGGACGATTGCCGGAACCGAGCATTGCCTCAACGGTAGAGAGACGCTTGGTCAGCTTGGTCAGCTTGGTAACAGCCTTGGTTGCCAGAATCTGGGCGCGCAGAGACTGGCGCTCCTCTTCCAGGTTGATGTTCTTGAGCATTTCACGCAGTGCTTCCGCACCCATACCGGCACGGAACTCTTCACCATACTCCTCGAATGCCTCGATGTACTCCTCTTCGGTCAGGATCTGGAACTGCTCCAGACTGGTCAGGCCAGGATCGAGAACGATGTAGGATTCAAAGTAAAGGATACGCTCCAGCTCTTTCAGAGTCTTATCGAGCAGCAGGCCGATACGGGACGGCAGGCTCTTCAGAAACCAGATATGTGCTACAGGTGCAGCCAGGTCGATATGACCCATGCGCTCACGACGCACCTTGGACTGAATCACCTCAACGGAACACTTCTCGCATACCACGCCGCGATGTTTCAGACGCTTATACTTGCCGCACAGGCACTCGTAATCCTTGATCGGGCCAAAAATCTTGGCACAGAACAGACCATCGCGTTCCGGTTTGAAGGTACGGTAGTTGATCGTCTCAGGCTTCTTGACCTCACCGTAGGACCAGGAACGAATTTTTTCAGGGCTGGCCAGACGAACCTTCAGACCATCGAAATCCTCGATGCTTGAAGGTTTCTGGAACATCTTGAGAAGCTCTTGCATGACTTATTCTCCTTCGTTCTCTGTTGGGCTTTTGACCATGGCAAGGTCAATTCCCAAAGCATTCAATTCCTTGGTCATGACGTTGAAGGACTCGGGGATTCCCGCCTCAAACGACATATCACCGCGCACAATCGACTCGTACATCTTCGTACGGCCCTGAACATCATCCGACTTCACAGTCAGCATCTCCTGCAGCGTATAGGCAGCGCCATATGCTTCCAGTGCCCACACTTCCATCTCACCGAAACGCTGACCACCGAACTGTGCTTTACCACCGAGCGGCTGCTGTGTCACAAGCGAGTATGGGCCAGTTGAACGGGCATGAATCTTCTCATCCACCAGATGGTGAAGTTTCAGGATATACATGTGACCGATCGTTACAGGCCGGTCGAAAGCCTCTCCGGTACGGCCATCGTAAAGGGTGGTCTGACCTGATTCAGGAACACCGGCAAGCTTCAGCATGCGCTGGATATGAGCCTCTTTGGCACCATCGAACACAGGGGTTGCAATCGGAATGCCGCCACGCAGGTTGTTCGCCAGCTCGAGCAGGGACTCTTCATCCATACCCTTAATGTCACTGCATGCCTGCTCATCCTCAAGGTAGCACTCAAGCAGGAATGAACGCAGCTCTTCAGTTGGCATCTTATCCTTGAGCATGCCGTCGATCTTCTTACCGAGCGCACTTCCTGCCCAGCCCATATGAATCTCGAAGATCTGTCCGATGTTCATACGCGAAGGTACGCCCAGAGGATTCAGACAGATATCAACAGGGGTGCCGTCGGCGGTATAAGGCATATCTTCTTCCGGAACGATTACCGAAATCACACCCTTGTTACCATGGCGGCCAGCCATCTTGTCACCAGGCTGAAGCTTACGCTTCACGGCAACAAACACCTTCACAACCTTAATCACGCCGGGCTTCAGCTCGGAGCCTTCACGAACCTTGGCAACCTTCTCTTCAAAGCGTGACTCAAGCCTGCCCCGCTCCTTGTCCATCGACTCGAGAATCTCGGCAACGCGAACATTGATGGCATCGTCGGCAACAGAAACGCCGGAAAGATCGCGCAGGCTCAGCGCCTTGACGTTCTCTTCCTTGATGGTGTCGCCCTTCTTCAGTCCCTTGAACTTGGCTGCCGTCTGGCCGGAAAGCAGAGCCTGCAGGCGGCTCACGGCATTGCCCTCAAGAATACGACGCTCCTCTTCCTTATCGGCGTAGAGCTGCTCGATAGAGGCCTCTTCGATCACCTTGGCACGATCATCCTTCTCATCGCCACGACGGGTGAAGACCTGAACGTCAACAACGACGCCCTCATCGCCCGGCTTGACGCGCATGGAGGTATCACGAACATCGGATGCTTTCTCGCCGAAGATTGCACGCAGCAGCTTCTCTTCAGGAGAGAGCTGTGTTTCACCCTTCGGTGTGATCTTACCAACCAGGATGTCGCCCTGTTTAACTTCGGCACCAATGTAGGCGATACCACACTCGTCCAGATGTCGCAGCGCCTCTTCACCCACATTCGGGATGTCGCGGGTAATCTCTTCGGCACCGAGCTTGGTATCACGGGCAACTGCTTCAAACTCTTCAATATGGATCGAGGTATATACATCCTCTTTCACCAGCTTCTCGGAGATTACGATTGCATCCTCGAAGTTGTAGCCGCGCCATGGCATCAGTGCGACCAGTGCGTTACGGCCAAGTGCCAGCTCACCCAGATCAGTGGATGGACCATCCGCGATGATATCGCCCTTGGCTACCAGCTCACCGGTCTTCACAAGCGGACGCTGGTTAAAACAGGTGTTCTGGTTGGAGCGGCGATACTTGAACAGGCGGTAGATATCCACGCCAGGTTCACCTTCGACCTGCTCATCTTCATACACCTTGACAACAATACGCTCACCATCGACACGCTCAACAACACCGCCGCGCCGCGCCACCTGCGATACGCCGGAGTCACGCGCCAGAGGGGCTTCCATGCCAGTACCGACCAGCGGCTTCTCAGAGCGCAGCAGTGGAACTGCCTGACGCTGCATGTTCGAGCCCATCAGAGCTCGGTTCGCATCATCATGCTCAAGGAATGGAATCAGGCCAGCACAGACGGAAACCACCTGTGATGGTGATACGTCCATATAATCGATCGTATCAGCCTCTGCCATAATGAACTCACCGCCCTGACGGCACTGAACCAGATCTGAAACGAACTTGCCGTTTTCATCCACCTTGGCGTTAGCCTGTGCAATCACAGGTGTACTCTCGTCGATGGCAGAAAGGTATTCGACTTCATCGGTTACCTTGCCATCGATCACCCTGCGATAAGGAGATTCAATAAAGCCAAAGTCATTCACCTTCGCGTAGGTGGCGAGCGAGTTGATCAGACCGATGTTCGGACCTTCAGGCGTCTCAATTGGGCAGAGACGTCCGTAATGGGTCGGATGTACGTCACGAACCTCAAAACCTGCACGCTCGCGTGACAGACCACCCGGGCCAAGTGCCGACAGACGACGCTTGTGCGTCACCTCGGAAAGCGGATTGGTCTGATCCATAAACTGTGAAAGCTGTGAAGAACCGAAGAACTCCTTCACCGAGGCAATCAGCGGTTTGGCGTTAACCACATCGGAAGGCATCATCTCGGTCAGATCGCCCGAGCTCAGGCGCTCACGCACTGCACGCTCCATGCGCACAAGACCGACACGAATCTGATTCTCCAGCAGCTCGCCGACAGAACGCAGGCGACGATTGCCAAGATGGTCGATATCGTCCACTTCACCAATACCGTCGCGCAGGCTCAGCAGGGTATCGAGCGCCATCAGAATATCTTCATCACGCAGTGTACCCTGATCAAGCGGCACATCATCATTACTGATGCCAAGACGGCTGTTAAGCTTCATACGACCGACACGGGAGAGGTCATAACGGGATGGATCGTAGAACAGCGACTCAAACAGAGCCTTGGCTGTTTCAACTGTCGGCGGCTCGCCAGGACGCATCATGCGATAGATCTCTACGCGCGCCTCTTCACGTGACTGCACCATATCCAGACGCAGCGTATCCGCCAGCCATGGCCCGCGAACCGCTGTATCGATCAGCAGGCAGTCGAACTGCTCGATTCCGGCACCCTGCAGTGCTGAGATGGAATCCTCAGTCAGTTCCTGATTGTGGTCGATGAGAATCTCGCCGCCCTCGATCATGATCGGTTCGGCTGCAGTCTCGCCGATAACGCTTTCAATCGGCACATCAATCCACTCGACATTGGCCTCGGACAACCGTTTGATCGCCACCTTGGTGAACTTCTTGCCTTCAGCGACAATGCGTTTGTTGTCCAGCTTGATGGTGGTCACCGCACGGGTGCCCTCAAACAGCTCAGGGTCAAATTTTACCTGCACGCCCTTATCGGAAAAACGATAGGTACGGCGGTTATAAAAACGGTTGAGGATTTCCTGGGTGGAGAGGCCCAGAGCCTTGAGCAGAATACCAACAGGCATCTTACGACGCAGGTCGATACGGAAGTTAACCTTGTCCTTGGCGTCAAATTCAAAGTCGAGCCATGAACCGCGGTAAGGAATCACGCGCGCCTTGAACAGGAACTTGCCCGAAGCATGGGTTTTACCCTTGTCGTGATCAAAAAACACACCCGGTGAGCGGTGCATCTGTGAAACGATGGCGCGTTCGGTACCGTTGATGATGAACGAGCCGTGCTCGGTCATACGCGGAATCTCGCCCATGTATACAGACTGATCGCGAACTTCGCGAACCTTGCGTTTGCTTCGCTTCTCACCCTCATTTTCGAAGATCTTCAGGCGCAACTTCACCTTTACAGGCAGCGCATAGGTAAGGTCACGGCGGCGACACTCATCCAGATCGTAGCGGGGAGGGCTGTACTCCAGTCCCTCGAAGCAAAGTTCGGCATTTCCGGCATAGTCACGCACCGGAAATACAGACTGGAACACAGTTGCCAGCCTTGAATCATTTACAGCCTCGCCATAGCCGACAAACTCGTGATAGGACTCTGTCTGCAGCTGCAGCATGTTCGGCATGCTGATTGGAGACTTGATACTACCGAAATTTTTACGAATACGTTTCAGTGATGCTTGTTTGCCCATGGTGACCTCGAACGACGTACAGATTTTCCAAAACTCTAAAATGCGAAAAAGGCTAAGCCCCGGCGGCGCCCGCCACCGGGGTTATTAACCCGATACGTTTACGTACGAAACGTAAAACAACAGTAGATTACTTCAGCTCTACAGTTGCGCCCGCTTCTTCCAGCTTAGCCTTCAGCTCTTCAGCCTCTGCCTTAGCTGCGCCCTCTTTGACGTTGCCAGGTGCGCCGTCAACCAGTGCTTTGGCTTCTTTCAGGCCCAGGCCAGTTGCTTCACGAACTGCCTTGATTACCTGGATCTTCTTCTCGCCTGCAGATACCAGAACGACGTTGAATTCGGTCTGCTCTTCAGCAGCAGCGGCTTCGCCACCAGCAGCAGGACCAGCTGCAACTGCTACAGGTGCAGCAGCAGAAACGCCGAATTTCTCTTCCAGTGCGGAAACCAGTTCGGACAGCTCCAGAACGGTCATAGACTCAATTGCTGAGATCAGTTCATCTTTTGTAATTGCCATTGTATTAGCTCCTCTTGCTATAAGTTAAAAAGTTTAATGATTAGTAGTAAATGTTATGCGGCTTGTTTCTGATCACGAATAGCTGCCAGTGTGCGAACGAACGATGCAGGTACCTCTGCCAGTGTGCGAACGAATCCGCTGATTGGCGACTGCATACTTCCGAGCATCTTGGCAAGCAGGACTTCGCGCGGTGGCAGATCAGCCAGTGCTTTTACACCAGCAGCATCAACCATCTTGCCATCGAGCACACCACCACAGACCTTGAGCGCATCATTCTTTTTGGCGAACTCGGAAATGGCTTTTGCCATTGCAACCGGATCCTTACCATAAGCGATCGCGACAGGACCAGTGAACAGTTCTTCAGCAGCCTTAAAGCCCGTACCCTCTGCCGCACGACGCGCCAGAGTGTTTTTTACAACCTGCATCGACACATCTGCATTATGCAGAGCACGGCGAAGGTCTCCCATCTGGGAAACACTCAGACCGCGGTAGTGTGTTACTACGCCAGCTGTAGATTCGGACCAGGCAGTGTGAAGCTCTTCGACAATGCGTTGTTTGTCTTGTTTATCCACATTTACCCCCTTGCTTTTCGACCCGCGCAAGTGAGCTTGCACCCCATCTATGCAGGAAGGGTCACCCCAATTAAGCCGCGCTCTTGATGAGTCTGGCTCCAGCAGTCTAGGACGGATCGTTTTTTTCGATTTCGCCTCCCCGGCTCTTCCCGGGTCAGTTCGATCGATTCTTCTGCCTTTCGGCACGCCAGCTTGTGGCCGGCAAACAGTTCGTGCCGGCCCTCCATGGGCCGGCACGTGAATTATTTACAGAGTGGTTTCATCCACGCGTACGCCGGCACCCATGGTTGAAGAGATACTCATCTTCAGCATATAACGGCCCTTGGCGGAAGCTGGCTTCATACGGTTGAGCTCTGAAAGCAGTGCTTCAACATTCTCGTTGAGCTTGGCAGCGTCGAATGAACGACGACCGACCGGAGCATGAATTACACCCGCCTTATCAACACGCACTTCAATCTGACCGGATTTGATCGCTTCAACAGCCTTGGTCACATCCATGGTTACAGTGCCCAGCTTAGGATTCGGCATCAGGCCACGAGGACCCAGAACACGACCCAGCTTACCAACCTGAGCCATCATGTCAGGCGTTGCGACCACGCGGTCAAAGTCCATGAAGCCATCCTGAACCTTTTCAACCAGGTCATCAGCACCGACGAAATCAGCGCCTGCTGCAGTCGCTTCCTCAGCCTTCGCACCCTTGGCGAACACTGCTACGCGTACGGTCTTACCGGTACCGTTTGGCAGCGCAATAGAGCCACGGACCATCTGGTCTGCATGGCGGGGATCAACACCCAGTTTGATTGCAACATCAACAGACTCGTCGAATTTTGCTTTTGGCTGAGCGAGTACCGCGTCAAGAGCTGCTTTTACGGTAACTGCCTGAGCCGGTACGGACTCAAGGCTTGCTTTCATACGTTTGGTTACTTTTGCCATCTTAATATCCCCTTAGCCCTTAACTTCCAGACCCATGGAGCGGGCGGTGCCTTCAATAATCTTCATGCCAGCTTCAGCGTCATAGCAATTCAGGTCAGGCATCTTGGTTTCAGCGATCTCGCGAAGCTGAGCGCTCGTTACGGTACCGACCTTCTTCTTGTTCGGCTCGCCACTGCCTTTCTGGATCTTGGCAGCCTTCAGCAACAGCACGGATGCCGGTGGGGTTTTGATGATAAAATCGAATGATTTGTCTGCATAAACACTGATCACAACAGGCAGTGTCAGACCTTTCTCCATCTCCTGGGTCTTGGCGTTGAACGCCTTGCAGAACTCCATAATGTTAACGCCAGCCTGACCGAGTGCCGGTCCAACTGGTGGGGATGGGTTTGCGGAACCTGCAGGAACCTGCAGCTTCACGATTTTTTGTAGTTTCTTAGCCATTTATATCTCCAACCGGTTTCGGGCCTCTTGCCCTCCGCCTTTATTCGCATGTCACTATCCGTGACTCTGCTCCCACTCTTGTGGTAAATCCTTCACATCCATGTGAAAGCGTTTTCTGAACAACTGAAGGTAGCGCCCTCAGCCCTTCTCAACCTGTATATACTCCAGTTCGACAGGAGTCGGACGCCCGAAGATTGAAACACTCACCTTCAGTTTCGCCTTATCTTCCATCACCTCTTCGACAACGCCGTTAAAGGATGCAAAAGGCCCGTCGATCACGCGAACGGCATCGCCGATATCAAACATCACCTTCGGCTTCGGACGCTCGATACCCTCTTCAATCTGCTGAATCAGGGCGTCGACCTCGCGTTGCGGCATCGGCATCGGCTTGTTGCCGGAACCGAGGAAACCACTTACCTGGCGGGTATCTCTTACCACGTGCCAGGTATCATCGTTCATCTCCATCTCGACAAGAATGTAACCAGGGAAGAACTTGCGCTGAGATGTCACCTTCTGACCCTCTTTCAGCTCAACCACTTCCTCACGGGGAACGAGAATCTTTCCGAACTTGTCGGAAAGGCCTGCCCGTTCAGCATTTTCTCTCAGCATCTGCTCCACTTTATCTTCATAATTGGAGTAGACCTGAACCACATACCAACGCATCGCCATCAGATCACCTGCTTCACAAGCGAACTTAAGCCCCAGTCAACCAGCCACAGAAACAGAGCGATAAAGATTACCATCACGAATACCATCAGCGTTGACTGCATCGTCTCTTTACGGTCAGGCCAGGTCACCTTTTTGGCTTCGACCTTCACCTCATTCATGAATTTCTGCATCTCAGCAACACGACTCATACTTAAGCTCCTATTCCTACTAACCACACATACAAACACTGGCAGGCCAGGAGGGGCTCGAACCCCCAACCCCCGGTTTTGGAGACCGGTGCTCTACCAATTGAGCTACTGGCCTAGGGTGTTATTTAATCTTTGTTTCCTTGTGTGGCGTATGTTTACGACAGGAGTTGCAGTACTTACTCAGCACCAGCTTATCTGTCATGGTACGCTTGTTCTTATCAGTGGTGTAATTCTTGCGTTTGCACTCTTCACACGCCAAAGCCAACAAATCACGCATTTCCTATTCTCCAGTGACGGCAAAGCGGCGGTAGCACAAGTCTACCGCCGCCGCACGTCTTTAACGTTTTACTTACTAATGTCGGTTACGACGCCAGCGCCGACCGTACGACCACCCTCACGAATTGCGAAACGGAGCTCTTTGTCCATCGCGATCGGAGTGATCAGTTCAACATCCATAGAGATGTTATCGCCAGGCATCACCATCTCGGTGCCCTCTGGCAGCTGTACGGAACCAGTCACGTCAGTTGTACGGAAGTAGAACTGTGGACGGTAACCGTTGAAGAATGGCGTATGACGACCACCCTCTTCCTTGGTCAGAATATATGCCTCTGCCTTGAAAGTGGTGTGAGGCGTGATGGAACCCGGCTTCGCCAGTACCTGACCACGCTCAACATCTTCACGCTTGGTACCACGCAGCAGTACACCAACGTTGTCGCCAGCTTCGCCGGAATCCAGCAGCTTGCGGAACATCTCAACACCGGTACAGGTTGTCTTGGTGGTAGCCTTGATACCAACGATCTCGATCTCGTCACCAACCTTAACAATACCCTGCTCAATACGACCGGTTACAACAGTACCGCGGCCTGAGATCGAGAAAACGTCCTCGATTGGCATCAGGAAGGTCTTGTCGATTGGACGCTCAGGCGTAGGAATGAATGAATCCACCGCTTCCATCAGACGAAGAATAGATGCCTCACCAATTTCAGACTGGTCGCCTTCCAGCGCCTTCAGTGCAGAACCGATAATGATCGGAGTGTCATCACCAGGGAAGTCGTATGAGTCCAGAAGTTCACGAACTTCCATCTCTACCAGCTCAAGAAGCTCTTCATCATCAACCATGTCAGCCTTGTTCAGGTATACAACCAGGTGAGGTACGTTTACCTGACGCGCCAGAAGTACGTGCTCGCGGGTCTGTGGCATCGGGCCGTCTGCAGCCGATACAACCAGAATACCACCGTCCATCTGGGCAGCACCGGTGATCATGTTCTTCACGTAGTCAGCATGGCCCGGGCAGTCAACGTGTGCATAGTGACGCGCTTCTGTCTCGTACTCAACGTGAGCTGTAGCAATTGTAATACCGCGCTCGCGCTCTTCAGGAGCACCGTCAATATCGCCGTAATCCTTGAAGGTAGCGCCGCCTGTCAAAGACAGAACCTTGGTGATCGCAGCGGTCAACGTGGTCTTGCCATGGTCAACGTGACCAATCGTACCAATGTTCACATGCGGTTTCGTACGCTCAAACTTTTCCTTTGCCATATTTATTCTCCATACATGTATTTACTACAATGGAGACCTGCATGCAGATTTCCATCAAATTCTGGAGCCCAGAGCGAGAATTGAACTCGCGACCTCATCCTTACCAAGGATGTGCTCTACCCCTGAGCTACCTGGGCCTGCTCCGTGCCCCATAAAGTGGAGCGGGCGGCGGGAATCGAACCCGCGTCATCAGCTTGGAAGGCTGAGGTGCTACCATTGTACCACGCCCGCAACGGCCTTTATCAAGCTCAAAACTGGTGGAGAGGGCTGGATTCGAACCAACGTAGGCTGAGCCAGCAGATTTACAGTCTGCCCCCTTTAGCCACTCGGGAACCTCTCCATCTCGCACTCCGTTTGGCCACTGTCCCGCAAGCGGGTCAGCCCAAAAGGGCGCGCGATTCTGCACCTTTGCCACACACTGTCAAACAGCAGAGCAAAAATGCGGTCAAACTGGAGCCGGCAACAGGATTCGAACCCGTGGCCTGCTGATTACAAATCAGCTGCTCTACCAACTGAGCTATGCCGGCAAGGGTGGCGCATCATAACGATCATTAATATGAACTCAAGCACTATTTGAAAACTATCTTTCTTTCCATCAGATAGCCCTGCTTTATAATGGATTGCAGGAAGCGAAATATCGTTGTTCAGGCGGCTTTCCTCTTCGCCCCAGGCCTCTCAGCCGTCTCTGTTTGGCAGCGCTGCCTGTAGACCGGGAAATTGTGTCGAACCCACCGTCAGTCACCTGCACGCCACTTTGAATTTCCAGATTTCTGCTATACTCGTCTGTAGCAAGTTAATTTTCGCCACCCGCGCGCCGTATCGCGCATCACTTTAGAAAAGTGACATGGGTACGTTCAGGATCGATCGTGGCCAGAGATAGAGAGGAGTTATGAAGCTAGGCCATAAGATCTCCCTGGGCTTTCTACCTGTCGTCATCATGTTTTTTCTGGTGAGCACCGTACAGTTTGTACAACTCAAGCATTCAAGAGATCACATCAACCAGATTATTTCCAGCAACCTTTCAGAGCTGGAATATGCAGAAGCTTTCTTCCATGCCATTCAAAACCTTCAGAAAAATGCCTTGCTGATCGCTATGGATGGAGTAGCGACTGGTACTTATGATGCTGAATCGAGTGCGACAATTATTGGCAACTTCAACAGCAGCCTGAACATGGCACAGCGTGCCGTAACCTTAATGGAGAAGCAGACGCTGATTCAAATTGAAAATGGCGATGCAGAGGGTGAGGAAGATGAACTTCAGGAAATCTTTCACTTAAAAAGATTGCTTGTTTCACTCTCCGGTCATGCACATGAGCTCAAGAGATCTCTTGAAGCCGAAGAGGTCGAGCGATCCAGGGCCGTAATAGAGAATAAAATCGAACCTCTTGCAATTCAAATGCATGGCATCATCAGCGACCTGGAAGTGGATGCCCAGGAAGAGATAGATTTAGCGCTGGTTAAACTCCAGGACCAACTCGAACGCCACATGGCAGCCACAGCCCTGGTCGGCATGATCTCTGTCACCCTGGTGATTGGACTGGCTCTCTATATCATGAGAAGTATCTCTGCCAACATTACCAGACTGCATCAGGCGACCGGCCTGCTTGGGCAGGGGAAGCTGGACACCAGGGTTGAAGTATATTCGAGTGATGAGTTGGGAGAGATCGCCTCCGACATCAATTCCATGGCGGCCGGGCTTAGAGAGACCATCGTCTCTAGGGATGATCTGGCCAAAGAGGTTAAAGCCCGGGAAGAGGCAGAAAAAGAGCTGCAACAAAACGAACACAAGTACCGTTCAATTTTTGAGTCGTCGCGTGACACCTTTATGTTGCTAGATCAGAACGGTTTCCTCGACTGCAATGACTCCACCCTGCATATGTTCGGGTGCGCAAACAGGGGTGAGTTTCTCGGCCATCATCCGATGGAATTCTCTCCTGCAGTGCAAAGCGATGGTACGCCGTCGCCAGAGGCGGCGAACAGACACATCGAAACAGCCCTCATCAATGGGTATGAGATGTTCGATTGGACTTATCAGCGCAAATCAGGGGAGATCTTTCCCGCAGAGGTACTGCTTACCAGGCTCACCCTTGATGACAAACAGCTGCTCATGGCTTCTGTTCGTGACATTAGCGAGCGAAAGCGTTCTGAAGCGAAGCTGCATGAAAGTGAAAAACAGATACGCCTGTTGCTGGACTCTGCTGCGGAAGCCATCTACGGCGTCGACGTAGATGGCAACTGCACGATGCTCAATAAAGCCTGCTTATCCATGCTGGGCTACGACAGCGAATCCGAGCTGCTGCAAAAAAATATGCATAAGAGGATCCATCACAGCCATGCCGATGGCACCCCCCTATCCGAGGAGCATTGCAGGGTATATCAGGCCTACAGGCAAGGTGAAGCTGCGCATGTAGATGATGAAGTCTTCTGGCGCAAAGATGGCAGCAGCTTCCCGATATCCTACTGGGTGCATCCGATCTATAGCGATGAGTCTGTGATTGGAGCCGTGGTTACCTTCCTCGATATCACAGAACAGGTAAGTTCAAGAAGTGCACTGAAACAGAGTCGCGAACAGCTGCAGAGCGCTTTGGAGGGCACGATTGCCGCGGTCTCCAATGCGGTTGGCGCAAGGGACCCCTACACGTCCGGCCACCAGCAACGTGTAGCTGAACTTGCCAAAGCCATTGCCAGAGAGATGGGGCTGGATGAGGCACGGGTCAAAGGCGTATTCCTGAGTGCCACCATCCACGATATCGGTAAGATTCAACTGCCGGCAGATATCTTGAGCAGACCGGGAAAACTCACCAATGCTGAGTACCAGCTGATAAAGGAGCATTCTGAAGCAGGATATTCTATTCTTAAGGGTATAAGTTTTTCATGGCCCGTGGCAGAGGTGGCCCATCAGCACCACGAGCGCATGGATGGCTCGGGTTATCCACAGGGTTTAAAGGGTGATGAGATATGCCTGGAAGCCAAAATAGTTGCCGTAGCCGATGTTGTTGAAGCCATGAGCAGTCACCGCCCCTATCGTCCGGCGCTGGGGATAGATGCGGCACTGGATGAAATCCGAACCCATCGCGGCAGCGCTTTTGATCCCGAAGTTGTAGATGCCTGCCTGAAACTTTTTGAGGAGAAGCGCTTTACCCTTTAGTTCAGGGCTGCTTCTTTGCCAGGAAGGGAATAACTGCGCCTGGCACGAGTTCGGAGACATCGCCACCCATGCTGGAGATCTCCCTGATAAAGCGGGAGGATACAAATGTATAGTCCTCGCGCGCCATGACGAAAACAGTTTCGATTCGTTCATCCAGCCTGCGATTCATCGTTGCCATCTGGAACTCATATTCAAAGTCGGATGCGGCCCTGAGCCCGCGCAAAATAGCCGCAGCCCGATGCTCATGGGCAAGATCCACCAGCAGCCCCGAGAAGCGAACGGCCTCAACATTTTCCTCATCAGCGAACGTTTCGCGAACCATGGCAAGACGGGTCTCCGCATTAAACATCGGTCCTTTACCGGGATTATCAGCTACTCCGATCACCACGCGATCAAACATCTTTAAGCCACGTCGAACCACGTCAACATGTCCCAGCGTAATTGGATCAAATGTACCCGGATATATGGCTGTATTGCTCAATGTTCCCCCATCAACAGATGCGCACCATAATAGCTTGGCATGGATTTGTATGCGTTTGTTTTCAGAATGCCTGTCCCGTGCCGAGGTAAAAACGCCATTTTTTTGTGGCAAAGCCATACGCCACATCGCCTCGAATGGTTCCTCTGGCCAACCAGCGCAAGGTCCAGCGGAAACCGCCGCCGGCACCAACTGCAAGGCCGCGTGTAACAGATGCTCCTGCCCTGCCTCCGATCTTACCAAGATCGGCAAATGTAACCAGCTGAAGGTTGGAGTCTTCCCGGATTGGAAAGCGTCCCTCGAGGGAGCCGAACAAATAGTGAGTGCCCTGCAACTCTCCCGGGTAATAACCACGCAGCCCATCTCTGTTGCCAAGATCGAAAAGGCCGCTGCGCAGCACATTGCCGGTCACCAAGCCGCCATTCAATCGCACATTAAAGGTGTTCTGCCCTGAAAACGTATAGTAGTCGCGCCACGATGCAGTGTGGCTGTAGCTGTTGACTGTTGAGCCCAATCCCTTGTGAGCGGCCGAGAGTGAATAATCAAATGCATTTCCTGATAACCAGGTGATTCGATCGTTCATTCTGCTATAGCTCACCCCTGCCAGCAGCGCCCTGATACGATGCCCCACCACGTCGGCCTGAGGGGTCCCTGAAATGAAGCGGTAGGTGGCATTAGAGGCAGTAAACCCTCCCCTGACGCTCCACCCCTCATCCGGTACGTCTCCTAATGCATAGGAAAGAAGAAGCGTTGCACTTCTACCTGTTTGAAGATACTGAGCCGAATGAATACCCTGATTATAAGTATCATACAGAGAGCGCCCACTGCTGCCACTTACAGATATATTCAGTTTTGAATCGTCTACCCTGCGCCAATCATAAGCAGCTTCGTAGGAGCTTCCCTGCAATGCAGAGAAGTTGCTCCCGGTATCGCGCCTGTAAGCCATGCGTGCGTGGTGGTTTAAACCCCAGAGGTTATATTCATCAACAGCCACAGCTGCAGATGATGCCCCATTATCTTTTCGTGAAACCTGCGGTAGAACCCAAAGTGACCAACGCTCTTTCAAATACACCGTCACATTGCCGTTTTCATCCGGAGCAGTCACAACCGCTTTACTGAAAATACCAAGATTGCGAAGACGCCTTTCAGCAACCTCAGCAAACCCCTCCCGCCAAACAGCACCAACTGAAAATGGCAATTCGCGCAACACGGTTATCTCTTGTGTCCGATCTATACCTTCAATATTAATACCATGAACCTGTTCGAGCGGCTGGGCATATACCGCATCAATGATCAATATCGAGAGCAACAGAAGCCCCGCTATTTTTGAAAGGCGTCTCATAGCCTTATTCAAGCAACAAGGAACAGTAATCACAAGGTTACGGGCGCCAGACACCCGATTCACAAACAATCGCCGTTATATTTTCAAACGGTGTTACATCAAAGGCCGGGTTATTGGCTCCAACGCCGGTTGCAGCAACACGTATCTGCTGAACCTCCCCTTTGCAATCGACTCCATCCATCTCAACCACTTCACCGCCATCCCGCTCCTCTATGGGAATCCCCTTTCCGCTGGCACATCCCAAATCGAATGTGCTTTTAGGAGCCGCCACATACATCGGCACCCCGTGCGCTTTTGCTGCCAGCGAAAGCGCATAGGTACCAATCTTGTTGGCAACATCGCCATTGGCGGCAATACGGTCGGCACCAACAACTATCGCATCCACCTTGCCCTGTGCCATCATCCAGGCCGCAGCACTATCTGCCTGTATGCGGCAATCAATGCCTTCCTGATGAAGCTCCCAGGCAGTCAATCTGGCTCCCTGCAGGCGCGGCCTTGTCTCATCAACCCATACAAACGGCTTCTCGCCCGCATGCGCCAGATGATATATTCCAGAAGTCGCCGTTCCCCAGTCAACGGCTGCCAGCCAACCGGCATTACAGTGAGTAAGAATTCGCCGCTCTCCGACAGCAAGATACTCGGCCAGCCCTGCCCCAATCGCTCGATTGGCAGCTACTTCAGCCTCAGCATAGGCCTCTGCCCGCTCGATCATCTCGTCATTTGAGGGGTCTGTTTCTGCACACTGCTGCATCGCATCACAGGCATGAAATAAATTTACTGCAGTAGGCCGGGTAGATCGAAATCTGGGGACCCAGTAATCAAAATAACGGCTTCGATCCGCTTTCCAGGCAAGAGCCAGTCCATAAGCCGCTGTAGCGCCTATGGTGGGAGCCCCTCGCACCTGCATCGTTTCGATGGCAACGGCAACCTCTTCTGGAAAAGGGCTTACAATCTGCTCAAACCGGTGCGGCAGCAAGCGCTGCTCTATCCACTGCACTCCGCCTGATTCAGAGTGCCAGTTAACGGCCTGATATGACCTTTTTCCTATCCGCATGCTTTATACCCAAGTTGTTGTTTTATAAGGCTTTTTAATTCTTCCTGAGCTTTCTTAATACCCCATCAAGCTCAACTGGCCGCGTATATGCAATTCTCAGCTCTCCTGAACCGTTTTTACGACAGACGATCTCTACAGGCAAACCGAGCTTGCGTGTCAGCTCATCCTGCAGTGCAACAACATCAGCGTCCGGTTCCTGCTTCGCCTTCGCGACCGGCTCCTTTGCTGCTCGCTTGGCTTCATGCTCCATCTGCCTTGCACTCCACCCTTTGCTGATGCAGAGACGGGCAAGCGATTCAGCCACATGGCTCGAGAGACCAACCAATGGGCGAGCCTGTCCCATACTGAGCTCCCTCGTTTCAATCATCTCCTTAATAACCGGAGAGAGCTGTAAGAGACGGATCAGGTTGCTCACCTGAACGCGGGAGACTCCGACCTTCTCTGCAACCTGCTGTTGCGTACAACCAAACTCATCCATCATACGACGATAAGCCCTGGCAGACTCAATGGCGGTAAGGTCATCACGCTGCTCATTTTCTATGATTGCCAACTCCAGCGCCTGCAGGTCGCCAACATCCCTGACTACGGCCGGAATCTCTTTCAATCCGGCGGCCTGGGAGGCCCTCCAACGTCGTTCGCCGGCAATCAATTCATAGCCATCCCCATGTGGACGAAGGAGAATGGGCATCAAAACCCCCTCTCGGCGTATTGATTCAGTTAAACTATCCAGTTCATCGTGAGAAAAACGGGTCCTGGGCTGATACGAGTTCGGTTTAATTTTGGAAATCGGAACCTGAGACGCCTGCCGCATTACCTCAGGTGTAGGGGTATCAGCAAGCAATGCGCTTAAACCGCGTCCTAACCCCCTGTTTTTCACTGCTGCCATAGATACTCTCCCATCATTTCCAAACTATCCTCCGCTTCCATCAGAGCGCCCTGCGCTGCATCAGTTCCTGTGCAACGGCCAGATAGGCCTGGGCACCTTTCGATTTAAGATCATGGTACATGGCCGGAACGCCAAAACTCGGAGCTTCCGACAATCTCACATTGCGCGGAATCGCATTTTCATAGACCTGTGAACCGAAATATGCGCGCACATCCTGTTCAACCTGGCACGAAAGGTTGTTGCGCCGATCCACCATGGTCAGAAGAATCCCCTCCATATTCAACTCGGGATTAAGGCCCCGGCGAATGCGGCGGATGGTATCCATCAACTGGGTCAGCCCTTCCATTGCATAAAACTCTGTCTGAAGTGTCACCATAATATAATCAGAGGCTGTGAGTGCATTTACTGTAAGAAGGCTCAATGCAGGTGGACAATCTATAAACACGTGGTCAAACGGCTCGCCGGCATATGCTGCAAAAGCATTTTTCATCCGCTGTTCCCTACCCGGTTCATTAACCAGTTCAACTTCTGCCCCCGCCAAGTCCATGGTCGCAGGTAGTAAAAAAAGGTTTTCACAATCGGTAGTTACTATCGCATCTGACACCCCGCTTTCGCTCATCAATACGTCGTAGGTTCCTGTCTCAACATTGGCCTGGTCGATACCAAGGCCCGATGTTGAATTGCCCTGCGGATCCAAATCAATGAGCAGAACGCGTTGATCAAGCGCAGCAAGTGAGGCTGCCAGATTAATACTGGTCGTTGTTTTACCAACGCCCCCCTTCTGGTTTGCCACTGCAGTCACCGGCCCGAATTGCTGATGTTTCACGTGAAACCCCCCTGTAATCCGTCGCAATAACGATAACACCGGATGCGCTGGATGCCATCCCCTCCAGCAATGTTTAAATTATGCTCCCCTTCCAGCCGCCAACCCTCCACAGCAGCAGGCTGCCTGGAGACAGGCACTGGAAACACAGCCGTGGCATTGGCATTGACATGAGGCGTGCACATATTGAGTAAGCCGGCCTCATCGGTAACAGCCCGTGCCACACAAACGTCGATCTTCAGGCTCGGGAGGTCGTTAACGTCCGCATCGTACACCTCGGCATTTAAATGCAATTTACGTACGACATGTCGAAGAAACTCAGCCCTCTTCTTCCTTCTCTCGACCAGAACACCAACCAACCCGGGAAGCTCAATAATCAGCGGAATTCCTGGAACCCCCATGCCGCTGCCGATGTCCAGCATACGCCCCTCATGGGGAAGCCACTCAGCCAGCGCCAGCGAAGGCTCGATAAACTGGGCGTTAAATAGAGCCGGGTCGGATATCGAGGTAAGATTCAAGGCGCGACGAAACTTCATAACCTCCTGCACATATGCGTCACAACTCATTGCCTTCTCCTCAGATGCAACATCAGAGATGTAATAGCTGCAGGCGTAATGCCTGACAACCTAGAGGCATGACCAATCGTCTCTGGCTGCGCAGATGAGAGCTTCTGGCAACATTCGATACTTAGCCCTTTTACTACCGAGAAGTCAAAATCCGGAGGTATTTTCTGACTCTCAAGCTGCCTGAATCGCTCAATTTCAACATGCTGCTTGTCCAGATACCCTTCGTAATGCACCAGTGCAATCAGGCTTTTCAAGTCTCGAACGGATAATTCCGGATATACATCCAGAAGCTTGAGCGCTTCGGATGCCGCAACATCGTCCCTATGACTGTAAGAGGAGAGAGGCATGGATTGCGCAGGCAGCGGCAAATCCATTGCCGCCAGGCGCTCCCGCCAAGCAGCCCCGGTGCCTACCACTGTCGCACGCGCCGCCTCGATTCCACGCCCAATCAGCGCTCTTCTGGACTCGAACCGACGTACACGCGCATCATCATACAAACCAAGCTGGATGGCTGTATCCCCCAAGCGCAGGTCTGCATTATCCTCCCTTAATTGAAGGCGAAACTCAGCACGGGAAGTAAACATCCGATATGGCTCCGTCACACCCTTGGTTACAAGATCATCGGCCATAACGCCCAGATAGGCTTCAGAACGGTCTGGAACCCACCCCTCAATATCAATTGCCCTTGCCGCGGCATTAATGCCTGCAAGCAGCCCCTGTGCCGCAGCCTCTTCATACCCTGTCGTTCCATTAATCTGACCGGCATGAAACAGGCCAACCACCCTTTTACTCTCAAATGAGGGCTTCAACTCAGTCGGGTCCACATAATCGTATTCAATAGCGTAACCAGGTCGAATAATGACTGCATTCTCTAATCCAGGAATAGAACGAATAAAATCCCACTGCACATCAATAGGCAGCGAGGTTGATATCCCATTCGGATAAACCTCATCATGGTCTATGCCTTCAGGCTCGAGAAAGATCTGGTGACTTGATTTATCAGCGAAACGTACCACCTTGTCTTCAATACTAGGACAGTATCTTGGCCCGGTTCCTTCAATCTGGCCTGAGTACATCGGCGCCCTGGAGATGTTCTTCCTGATAATTTCGTGGGATCTCTCGGTAGTTCTAGTAATTGCACAAGGAATTTGATGTTCAGTGACTTTTTCATGGAGGGCTGAAAAAGGCAGAACATCCAATTCTCCAGGCTGCGACTCAAGAGAGGCCCAATCTATGGTGCCCTTATCCAGGCGGGGAGGCGTTCCGGTCTTAAGGCGACCCAGCCTGAAGGAGCGCCGGTATAACTCGTCAGTCAGACCATGCACAGCAGCATCTCCCGCTCGTCCTGCCGGCATGGTTTTTTCTCCCACATGAATCAGCCCCCCCAGGAATGTCCCGGTTGTTAAAACAACTGCGCCGGCATGGTGCTCCACTCCAAGCTCGTCTATAGCACCACAGACCCTGCCGCCATCAAAAATAAGCTCGGAAACCGTTCCCTGATGCAGGTGTATACGCGGATGTGAGTCGAGAAGCCCCCTGATTACCATATGGTAAATTCTGCGGTCGCACTGGGCACGAGTAGCCTGTACGGCAGGGCCCTTGCGACGATTGAGGACGCGGTACTGGATCGCCGAGCGGTCTGCGGCGACCCCCATCAGCCCCCCAAGCGCATCGACCTCATGAACCAGATGCCCCTTTCCTATGCCGCCAATTGCCGGATTGCACGACATCTTGGCAATCGTATCCAGGTTCTGAGTGATCAGGCGTACTCGCGCACCCCGGCTCGCAGCTGCCCACGCAGCCTCACAACCGGCATGTCCGGCACCAATAACAATCACATCAACTTGCTGCGGATGTTTCACGTGAAACCATTCTCCATCAATAAAATCAAAAGGGTGGGAAAGCGTAGGGCCAAATAAATTCTAAGCAATAAAAAAGGGGGCCAATTGGCCCCCCTTCAGAACATTAACAACTTAACCTTTGCGCTTCTTCTCCATCAATTCGTGAATAATTGGTGAGAGAATCAGCTCCATGGCAAACATCATCTTACCAGCCGGAACGACGATGGTGTTGCGGCGGGACATGAATGAGTCGTGAAGCATTGAGCTGAGCCAAGGGAAATCGATCCCCCACTTCTCAGGCTTACGAACACGAATCACCACAACACTCTCATCCGGAGTTGGAACATCGCGAGCAATGAACGGATTGGATGTATCAACCAGCGGAACGCGCTGGAAGTTGATGTCGGTATTGCTGAACTGTGGTGTGATGAAGTGAACATAGTCATGCATACGGCTGAGGATATTTTCAACAACTGCCTCAGGAGAGTATCCGCGCATTTCGGTATCACGGTGAATCTTCTGAATCCACTCCAGGTTCACAACCGGGACGATACCGAGCAGCAGGTCGGCATAAGGAAGAACCTCTTCCACACCGCCATGAAGGCCTTCATAGAAAAGAAGGTCGGAGCCCTCTCCGACATCACGCCAGTCTGTGAAGCGGCCTGGCTCAACACCGTAAATTTTAGCCTCTTCATCGTCATGGATATAGGTGCGCGCCTTGCCGACACCCTTTTCGCCATAATCCTTGAAAAGATCGGCAATCTTGTCGAATAAGTTGGCCTCATCCGAGAAGTGACTCAGACGCTTACCTACAGCTTCGAACTCTTTAGATTTCTCGCGGAATTCGTAACGATCAAAACGGTGGAAGCAATCTCCCTCTACAATCGCAGGTGTAACCTTTTCACGCCTGAAGATATGCTCAAGTGCCACCTTGGCTGTACTGGTACCCGCTCCTGATGAACCCGTTACGGAAATCACTGGATGATTTGCTGACATGACATCTCCCAAATAAACTCTTTAAAATCAGGTATTTACAGACCCCTCGTCTGCCTTCTCCCCTGTCCTTTTGTTGACTTATCTCTCAAAAAGGTTGGCCATTATGACGCAAAGCACCCCCAACATTCAAGGAAAAGCACCAATAGAGTAATTTATAACCAGAAATAGTGGGGTGAGAATTATTTACCGATACAAAATTCGGAAAATACGCGGTCGAGAATATGTTCAACATCCCCAATTCCCAAAATTCCACCCAGCGCCGACCATGCGTGTCGCCACTGCATCGCTGTGATCTCCAGCTTTTCTTCGCTGTGCAGGGTATGCATGCCTGCTTCAACACACGAAAGAGCCTCCAGAAGGTTCTGGCGATGCCGCTCTCGAGTCACCATCATTGACTCGTCAGCTATCTCTATATCACCAAGAGTAGTGGCAAGTGCATCCTTCACCTCCTCTACTCCAACGCCATCGGCAACGCTGGCTGCAATAAAACGTTCAGGAATGTTGCTGTGCGCGAGATCCATCTTATTCATCATAAATATGTCAGCATCAATGGCGCAATCCCATGTCTCTGGCCTGGAGGCGTCGGCAATAAACAGCGTGGCATCAGCATGGGCAGCAGTCAGTTCGGCGCGACGTACGCCCTCCTGCTCAATAAGATCATCACTGATCCTGAGTCCTGCTGTATCTGCAAGCCGCACTGGAATACCATGAATTTCAAAGTCCACCTCCAGCACGTCCCGGGTGGTTCCTGGAATATCACTGACAATGGCGCGCTCCCGCCCTGCCAGCGCATTAAGAAGGCTGGACTTTCCTACATTAGGAGCACCAATAATTGCAACAGTTGCACCATCAAACAGCCGCTCGCCAAGCGGTGCGGAATCGAGCATGGCACGAATAGGCATTATCAACTGCTGCTGCATCTTTTCTGCAAGCTGGTCAAAGTAGAGCGCAGGGATCTCCTCTTCCGGAAAGTCCAGGCTGGCTTCCACATGTGCCACCAGAGATGTGAGCTGCTGCATCAATAGCTCTATATGCTGTCCAAAAGCGCCCTGTAACTGCCGCTGAGCCTGTTTTCCCGCTCGGATAGTGGCTGCATCAATACATGCTGCTACAGCCTCTGCCTGCGCCAGATCCATCTTGCCATTCTCAACCGCTCTGCGAGTGAACTCTCCCGGTTCAGCGGGTTTGCAACCCAGCTGGTAGAGGCGATCGAGAAGCGCCCGAAGAATTACAGGGCCTCCATGACCCTGAAGTTCAACCGTATGTTCTCCAGTATAGGAGTATGGCGCAGGGAAATAGAGTGACAGACCCTGATCAAGTATGTCGCCACCAGCATCAAGCCAGCTGGTTAATGTTGCCATCCTCGGCTGAAGAGTCCGGTCAGAGCAACAGAGTTGCTTGAGCATGGTCAGGGCTTCAGCACCGGAAATTCGAATAACGCCAACGCCACCCCTGCCTGGCGGGGTGGCGATAGCTGCAATTGTAGGTTTTTCGATTATAGAATTAATCGACGTTCATCCTCTTCATCACCAGACGCTGCTGGATAATGGAGAGCACGTTGTTCACAACCCAGTAAAGAACCAGACCTGCAGGGAAGAAGAGGAACATCGCAGTAAACAGGAAAGGCAGGAACTGCATTACCTTGGCCTGTACCGGATCAGGTGGCTGTGGGTTGAGTTTCTGCTGAATATACATGGAGATACCCATGATGACCGGCAATACGAAAAAGGGATCCTGAACGGACATATCCTCAATCCAGCCAATAAATGGTGCCTGGCGCATCTCTATCGACATCAGAAGCACCTTATATAGCGCGAAGAAAACCGGGATCTGAATGATAATTGGAAGACATCCGCCCAGAGGATTTACCTTGTGTTTCTTGTAGAGCTGCATCACTTCCTGACCCATGCGCTGACGGTCATCGCCATACTGCTCTTTCATGCGGGTCATTTCTGGCTGAAGTTTGCGCATTGCCGCCATCGACTCGTAGGATTTCTGGGTCGGATAGAAAAAGAGAATCTTGATACAGATCACCAGCACAATAATGCACCAGCCGTAGTTACCCAGATATTTATACAACCACCCGAGGAAGCTGTGCATTGGCTGGGCAATAGGGGAGAACCAACCGAAGTCTACAGAGCGCTCCAGCTCAGCATTGGCACTTTCAAGCAGAGGAATTGATTTGGGACCTACATAGATGCGTGTCTTGAAAACCGCATCCCTTCCCTCAACCGTTCCATCATCAATCAAACCAGCCTGATATGAACGTCCATCGCCTTTATAGTAATAGGGGTAATCCTGATCGGGGTTGGAAAGCAGAGCAGCTATAAAATAGCGGTTCATGATCGCAGTCCAACCACCCATGGAAGCCATCCGAATGGAGCCCTTCTCATCCAGTTCATCATAATCTGGCTCCTGAAGCTTGCCATCAAGCAGGCCTGTCGGACCCATATGCTCATAGAAGGTGTTCGCCTCCTTGTCCGGATTGCGCTCAACCACCTGACGATAGAGTTTAAGGCCTCCGCCATCGATAATCCTGTCGTGTATGCTGATGACGTAGGATCCCTGGCTCAGATCAACCTGCCGTTCCCACATCCGGCCATCATCTAGTACGCTGCGCAAAAGCAGAGTGCTCGCCTCTTTTTTCACTACGGTGAAGGGCTGCACCAGACGTCTCCCCATCACACCGGTGTTCACATATACGGAATGGCCATCTTCCATTTTAAGCACTGCAACAGAAGCAGAATCAGCTTCAAGAGACTCCTTATAGTTGGTCAGGACAGCTCGAGTGAGCCAACCCTTTTCATTGACTGACAGTCTCATCAGATCATTGCTGATCTCAAAAGACTCAGGCGTGATGGCTACGTGCTGCACGGGTGCGACCGCGCTGGCAACCGCCTGCATCTCACTGCTCTCTGCGGATGGCTTCATTTCAGGAGCGGTAACCACTTCGCTGGAGGAGTCGGCCGGGATGACGGATTCTGTCTTAACCTGTTGTGTCGCGACCGGTTCCTGTTGCGGAAAAAGCACTCCCCAACCCAGCAGCACCAGCATCGACAGTGCAAATGCCAGAATCATATTCCGTTGATCCATGATTATTTCTCCCTCAAAACTTTAACACCCGTGATCGCCTCTGCTTCCGGCACCGGGTCAAACCCACCTTTTGAAAACGGGTGGCAACGTAACAGACGTTTGATGCCAAGCCAAACACCGCGCAAAGCACCATGGTGCTGCACGGCCTCCATCATATAGTGAGAACAGGTAGGATAATGCCTGCAATGCGATGGCATTACTGGCGAAATACAGAGCTGGTAAAAACGAACCGGTAGAAGAATCAGTTTACGCATTGGAATTTATTTCCCCTGACTTACTGACGAATCTTGGCCAATGCTTCGGAAAAGTCATGTATAGCGTCCACCATTCTATCCACATTCACAGTCGGTATCACCAGCAGATCTACACCGAGTGAACTACAATCGCTGCGGCGAAACTGTTCGCGCAGCTGGCGCTTTAAACGGTTTCTCTGGACAGCATTGCCGAATTTTCTTGAAACAGCAAGGCCTAAGCGGGATTTCCCTGAACCGTTAAAACGATAGGCCAGACGTATTCCACCAACATTGATCCGCTTACCTTTCCGCATAGCGGAAAAATCAGCTTTTGAGCGCAAGCGCCCTGACTTGGGGAATCGCTGGTTCAGACCGAATTAAACTGAAAGGCTCTTACGACCTTTAGCGCGGCGACGGTTGATGATTGCACGACCGGCACGGGTTGCCATACGTGCACGGAAACCATGACGGCGTGCGCGGCGAATTCGGCTTGGCTTATATGTAAAGCTCATGGTTATGTCTCCTGATACCTAGCAACCTTGATAAGCAGTCGCTTAAAAAGGGTCGCGCATAAT